>NZ_JAXHPF010000010.1:0-95409 GCF_034187745.1 Acinetobacter faecalis
TCAGATGTGTTGCAACACCTTTTATAAATATTTTATTTTGCATGTTTATTTTATAATCCACAAAATTCATAAACACCTGAAATTTAAATAAAATTTATTTTAAATATATTTAATTTCTATTAAAGAAAATCACAAATCAAGAATAAATTATTGTTTTATATTAATTTATCTAAAAATAAACATCCAACTTGCTTAAAGAAAATCCTATTATTGTTCTATTTACCAACAATATGATGAATATATATTCAATATCAATATGTCTTTTAAGAAAATATGAGATCACAAGCTATATCTTCCTATAAAAAAAGCCACTACTAGAAAGTAATGGCTTTTAAAATATTTAAAATTTCAATTTAATTAGAACTTCATACTCATACGAGCCCAATAATTGCGTCCCGTATTATTAAATTGCTGATCACTTGCAAATCCATCTCCAAAACCTGCGTTACCCATTTTATTCAAATGCTCGGTATAGGTTTTATCTAATACGTTATCAATACCAACCGATAAATCTATATCTTTCGTTAAGTTGTATGAGCCATTAATAGACAAGGTCGTAAATCCTGCACTTTCTTTCAGGTCATAACCAACAATATTACCTTCGTTTTGACTAATACGATTTTGACCATCGACTACGCGCCACAATAATCCAAAATTATATTTGTCTTGCACATAACGTAAATTCACACGTGCTTCTAAAGGTGAAATTTGTGGTAACGGCGTATTGTCTGTGGTGTTTTTACCCCATGCATACATTGCGCTCACATCTGCCTGAATTGCATCTGTAAATTGATAACCAATTCCTGCTTCAGCACCTGCAATAGTTGCATCCACATTACGCGTATGAGCTTGCAACATTTTCATATGCCCTGTTGATGGCAAATACGTCGTAAGAACATAATCATTGATGATACCTGCGTATGCAGAAACCCATGAATTAAAAGCACCATGTTGATGTTGATATCCAGCATCTAACTGCAAAGTTTTTTCGGTATCAATATTATTAAATGTATTTGGATTGCCATTACCAGATTTTGGGCTAAACAATTCCCAATAATCAGGCATACGCTCTACATAACCTAAACCTATATATGTTTTACCATCATCATGGTCGGGATGTGTATTTTCAAATCGAATAAAACCGCTCGCTAATGTTTTATCTAATTTGCGGTTATAACTACTATCAATAGAAGCCTGACGTTCATCTTTTACATTCACTTGATCTAAACGAAGACCTGAAACCAAACGATTTTGATCATCGAAGTGATACGTTAACTCACCAAAACCACCAACCGATTGATATTTCATATCTGTCATACGTGGTTGATCTTGATACGAGATTTTAGAGTCGCCACTACGCTTTGAATGTTCGTTATTTTGGCTATCTACACCTGTAACAAGTTGAACTTTATCCCACTCACTTGTTACAGCCACTCGAGCGTTTAATGTTTTACGTGCCACATTCGTTGCCGTTCTATCAGGCATCATCATGCTTGGCTTAAAATCACGTAAGCTATAATTATCCATCACATGATCATTAAAGTTATAGTTGACTTGTGCTTCAATTTTTTTAATGACCTCTGTGACATTTTTCTTTTCAAAGCGCAGCCCTAAGCTTTCACGCGCAAATTTAGAACCATCCATGCCACGACCTACATAAACAGCCTCACCATCTGCTTTACCACCCGTAAGTTCTAACCAAGTGTTTTCATCAGGCGTCCAACCCAGCGCAAGATCTGTATTCCAACGCTCCCAATCCGATGGAACTTTGTTTCCATCACCATCTTTATAGCTATCTGAAACTGAACGATTGGCATTTAAGCGGACATATTTATGTTCATCACCAATTGCGGTTTCAAGATTATGATCTAAACGACCAAATGAACCCATCAGCACACTTGCTTGCCCACGATAATGCTTATCTTCTGTGAATTTTTCTGGTGTACGTTCAAAAATTACTGTTGCCGCTGAACCAGTATTTGCATATTGAACTGTTTGAGGTCCTTTAATCACTGAAATTCGATCGTAACTTTCAGGTGAAATATAAGATGTAGGTGAATCCATACGACTTGGACAAGCGCCTAAATTTTCTGTGCCATCTGTCAAAATTTTAATACGTGAACCAAACATACCGCGGAATGTGACATCACCATTTGTACCTGCACCACTATTTACAGAACTAAAACCCACAATACTTTGCAAGTAATCTGCACCATCTGTTGCAGGAATTGGCTGAATAGGTTGCTTAGGATCTGCACGTACAATTAGACCGTGCGCATCATTACCCGCTTGAGCAGTAACCGTAATTGGCGCAAGTTTTTTCGAATCATTTAAATCATCTGCAAATACAACAGTTGAATAACAAGCAACACAAATTGCAGCCGCAAGAGGCTGTAAAAAGAATTTTGGCTGAGCCATTTTTTTCTCACTTAAAACATAAATAAAACAAGGCTGGAATCAGTAAAGACCCAAATTAAAAAGTTTTGATTTATGCAGAAAGTGGTGGGGCTCGCCCTTGAGGAATAAGAAAAAGTTGCTGAAGTACAAACCAAACATGTGTAAATGTTTTTTGAAATGCAATTAAACGAATTTGAATTCGGTCAAAGACTTCTTTTACATCAAGCTCTGGAGGTAAAACTAAATTTGCATGTACCGTACAATATTGACAGTGATGATTTGCATCATGCTCATGCCCTGCATGTTCAGCAGTTTGCGTATGATGTGAATGAGATATGTGGTTTGAATGAATGCTATATTCAGAATGTACAGAAATTTTTAACAAAAGCGCACGCGTAATGGTTTCACAGACCGGAGCAACTTGATATTGCTTCGGCAATAAAGGCTGTATATAAACAGCAATTTGTAAAAATACTGCAAAAGCTGCCAGCAGTAAGCCACCACGTAATAGCAAAGGCAAATCCTAAAATTTGTCGCGAGCAAGTATAACAAAGCCCAATAAAAATTGGGCTTTGAGTTACAAACTTTTGCTAAGGAATTAGCGTTTTGCTGGAACCTTTTCTTTTTGACGCTGACGAGCAGCTTTTTCAATTTTCTCACGCGCACGTTGACGCTTTAAAGGAGAGAGATAATCTACAAAAAGTTTACCGTTTAAGTGATCCATTTCATGCTGAATACAAACAGCGAGAAGTTCATCTGCTTCCAACTCAAAAGCATTACCCTCTAAGTTGATTGCCTCAATTTTTACGCGTGACGGACGTTCAACTTTATCGTATATTTGAGGCACTGAAAGACAACCCTCTTCATAAGGTTGAGTATCTTCAGTTAATGGGGTAACTTTCGGGTTAATAAAAACCATGGGTTCATCTTTGTTTTCAGATAAATCCATAACAATAAGCTGAATATGTTTATCGACTTGCGTAGCAGCCAAACCAATTCCTGGCGCAGCGTACATCGTTTCAAACATGTCTGCAGCAAGCTGACGAATTTCATCAGTAACTTCTTCGACTGGTTGTGCAATGGTACGAAGACGTGGGTCGGGGAAACTTAAAATAGGTAATAAGGCCATATTGCGTCCTCACTTATGCCATTGATCAAAAAACCAAAATGAAGGAATGCTTCATCGAAAAAATGTGTGTAAGATCGTTATTATAACGCAACTACATACATAATTTTAGGAATTATGATAATGAAAAAGGTTTTGAAGGACACTTCTTCTTTGCGTGTCTTGGGGTTTAAAAAACAAATTCTAGCTCTTGCTGTTTGCTTTGGCGTTGGTCTAGGTACAATCAGCATTGCTGAAGCTGCGCCTTCTCGCAATGTTAATCCGCCTGCATTAAAAGTAAATGCACCCAATGTTTATATTGTGAAAAAGGGCGATACGCTTTGGGATATTTCAAAAAAATTCCTCAAAAACCCGTACCGCTGGCGTGAAATTTGGGCAGGTAATAAACACGTTAAAAATCCACATTGGATTTTTCCTGGCGACCGTTTACTCATGTGTACCTATAACGGTAAGCCTTTAATTGGAAAAGATGAAGGTGATGGTTGTGATGGTATTATTCGTCGCTATGACAATCAAACCATCAACTTACAACCACAAGTTCGCGTAGAATCTTTAAACAATACTATTCCAGTCATTCCACTAGATAGCATTAAAAACTGGTTAGAACGCTCAACTATTGTTCCTGTGAATTCTACCAAAAACATACCTTATGTTGTTGGTGCTAAAGATCAGCGAGTTCTAGCCGCAAAAGGTCAGAATATTTATGTTCGTGGTAATGGCTTAGAAATAGGTCAGCGTTACAGCGTTTACCGTGAAAATGATCCCTACATCATGCTTGATGCTAAAGGTAAAAAGTATAATGCAGGCTTAGAGCTTGTTGAGGTTGCATCTGGTATTGCAACAAAGCAAGCTGGCGATATCACCACACTAGAAGTTACAGATTCTTATAATTCTGAAATTCGTCGTGGTTATTTCGTAATGCAAGAATATGAAGCAATGTTGCCAACACTATTTTATCCTGTAAATGCTGAAGAAGTGATTGCAGGCGGTAAAGTTATTCGTGTTCAAGGCTCTATTGGCGCTGCGGCTGTTGGAAGTGTAGTTAGCCTTGACCGTGGCACAAACCAAGGTGTTAAAGTTGGACATGTTTTCAACGTAAATGAATTAGGTCAAACCATAAAAGACCAAGTTACAAATGAAACAATTCAGCTTCCTTCTGAAAATGTCGGTAGTGTTATGGTATTCAAAGCTTTTGACAACATTAGCTATGCTTATGTACTAGAAAGTTCACTGCCTATTAATGTTGGTGCAGCACTTACGCCACCCATTATGAATGACTAGTTGAACGAAGATGTTGAGCCATTTATCAAAATCTCAAACTGAAACAATTGCGATCTGGTACGTGGTTCAACATTCACTATCTAGTTTTTATAAAATTCAAAAACATTTCAAAACACTTGAACAAGCATTAAAACCTGAAAATATTAGCCAATGGCAAAATTTAGCATTACATAAAAATCATCTTCAGCGTTTAGAAAAATTTCATACTTTAGAAGGTCAAAATGACTTTCAACAATTACTCAACCAAATTAAGCAATCTTCAGATTTTGTTCTTATAGAAACAGATTCTTGCTATCCAACTCAACTTTTACCTTATAGCGATAGACCGCCGATTCTTTTTGGGCAAGGCAATGCGCAAACCCTTTTACAGCCACAAGTTGCAATTGTAGGTAGTCGTAAATCGAGCACGCATGGTCGACAAGTTGCTTATGACTTCGCTTACTATTTAAGTGAAAAAGGTTTTTATATTAATAGTGGATTAGCACAAGGAATAGATGAAGCATCACATCAAGGTGGATTAAAAAATCAACGCACAATTGCTGTTATGGGTACAGGTTTAGACATCACCTATCCATCTCAAAATACAACATTAAGACAAGACATTATTCAGAATAATGGTGCAGTGATTACCGAATTTTTACCCACAACTAAACCATTACAACAACATTTTCCAAGAAGAAATCGAATTGTTAGCGGATTAAGCCTAGGTGTTATCGTAGCTGAAGCAACTTTAGAGAGCGGTTCACTTATTACCGCCAAACTTGCTGCTGAACAAGGTAAATTAATTTTTGCAATTCCCGGACATATTTACAGTGAATTTCATCAAGGATGCCATCAACTTATACGTGAAGGTGCAATTTTAATTGACCATCCCGAACAAGTTGTTGAAGATTTAGCCTTACCAACACAATGGCAAGCAAAACAAGCAGAAACCCAAAACACACCATCAAAATTATTTGAAAAAAATAATGAAGAATCATCTGATATTCCAGATTATTTAATTACTTTATATAAACAACTCGATTGGGTTGGACAAGATATAGACCAACTTGCAGCAATACTAAATCTTGATATTGCTACGCTTACAGCTTACTTAATGGAATTAGAATTAAGTGGATTATGCATGCAACAATCAGGTTTATATGTACGTTGTCGTTCCAATAAATAAGGTTCACAATAGCCCTTTGTTTTTGAAAGGCTCCCTCCCATGATCACTACTTCTGCCACTGAAGCTGCGAACCTCCTTAAAAATGGACAAGTACTCGCCTATCCAACAGAAGCTGTTTGGGGATTAGGTTGCGACCCTCACAATGAACAAGCATTCCAAGAAATTCTTAGGTTAAAACGAAGACCTATTGAAAAAGGCGTTATTCTGTTAGCAGGTCAAATTTCACAAATAGAACATCTACTAGTAAATTTAGACCGTGAAATGCAAAAGCAAGTTATCGATTCTTGGAGCAATAGACACCCTGCTGAACGTGCCACAACATGGCTTTTACCTGCAACCAAAGACATTCCTGCATGGATTAAAGGCAATCACCCCAAAGTTGCCGTTCGTGTAACAACACACCCTTTGTGCATTGCTTTATGCCATGCGTTTAATGGCTATATTGTTTCTACAAGTGCTAATTCTGCAGGCTTAGAACCTGCACGCTCATTACAAGAAGCAAATACTTATTTTGCAAATAAACTCAATTATTTGAACGGTGATTTAGGCTTAAGCCGTGAACCAAGTAAAATTATAGATGCAGAAACCGGCGAGATAATTCGTGCTTAATATTTTAAAAGTATTACAAGCTAAATTTATTAGACAAAAAAAAGCTCAACCATATAGGGATGGTTGAGCATAAAAAGGATGTGTAATCACATCCAGAGGGTCTTGCATATCTCTGGGTTAGTAACAAGGATGTTTAAAAAAACAAGTACTTAATTAACTAACTGAGACTATTATTAATTAAATATTATTCAATATGAAATATAATAAAATTATCTATTAATATAAAAAATCTATTAATAACCAACTGTTAAAATTATAATCAAATTATCTCACTATTTTATTGAACATTTTTTTAAATTTGTATTTTTATTCAACATATAAAATTTATATATATCGAATAAAAAAATATTAAAATAAAATTCAATTGATTATTATCCAACCAAAATGCTTGGTTTTAGGCTTTCTTTTGCGCCAAAATAATTCCCAAGACAATAATAATGCCACCAATCGTATGATAAATCGTCCATGCTTCCTTTAACCATAAATATGCAATGAGTGCTGTAAAGACAGGCATTAAATTCATAAAAATACTGGTTCTATTTGGACCATTTTTTTGAATAGAGAGCATCCAAATTAACGGTGCTATAAAAGATGGGAAAATACCTGCATATAAAACGCTTGCTACATTTTTTGTGTTTATAGCATCTAAACCCAACCACATTAAAAATGGTAAATGATAAATAAGCGCGAAAATAATCTGCACATACAAACTGAGCATCAGTGGAATTTGTAGCTTCCACTTTTTAAGAAACACACCATAAAATGCATAAAAGAATACGGCTGCAATCATTAGCAAGTCACCTAAATGACCACCTAAATTCAGTAAACTTGTAATACTCCCCTGTGCAATCACAAATATAAGACCACTAAACGAAAGGATTCCACCGACCACGGCAAACTTACTTGGAAAATCTTTAAGAATCACCATCGACACAAAAATGGTAAATATTGGAATAAATGCGTTAATAATCCCCATATTTGTTGCACTTGTATAATGGGCTGCAGCATAGGCAATCCCTTGATACAGCACCATGCCAAATGCAGATAACACAGCAAGTTTTGGTAAATAAGGACGTATAGAAGACCATTCTCGAATAAGCTTTATAGACATAAATGGCGTTAAAATAAGAAAGGCAACCAACCATCTATAAAAACTAATGCTCACAGGCGAAATATAGTCTGCAACATAGCGTGTTACAGCAACATTCAGTGCCCAAATAAACACGGCAATTAATGGCAATAAAACTGCCCAATTATTTGTTTTGGCTTGCTGATTCATAAATATTTCATGTCTTAAATGCGAGTGATTATTGTGCAAAAAGTCTGAAACAATTTAAATACTGAATTTCAGACATCTATACCGTATATTCGACATTGTAAAAATAAGAATAATTTCCTAAAACTCACCAACTCATTGAACCTATACGACATGATTGAACTTGAAAAATATATAACAGTAGAAGAATTTTTTTATGAAAAAGATGATGTTGTGAATCCCCATGCATCTATTTGGGGAGATTTTAATTTTTGCCTAAATGGTATTTTAGAATATGAAATTGATGGGCATACACAATTATCTCCACCTAGCTACGGTATTTGGATTCCATCTCGTACAACGCATCACTGTAAAGCAATTGAACAAACCAAAATTCATTATGTCGCTATTCGTTTTCATCCAAACTTATGCCAAAATTTTTCTAAAAATGCAGAGATTTTAGGAGTAAGTTTCTTTCTTAGAACATTGGTTGAGGAAATTCTAAATTTTAAAGTTAATGCTAAAAATTTAAATATTTACCGTAACTTACTTCAAGTTTTATTAGATCAACTGATTGTAGCACCCAAATATAATCACTACTTACCGCAAAGCCATCACCCTGTTTTAAAAGAAGTTTTAGAAAACTTATCTTCTCCTAAAAATTTAGCATGCAGTCTTCATCAACTCATTTCACAAGCTCCAATTACAGAGCGTCACTTATTACGCTTATGCCAACAGGAACTGAATATGACGATTTCTGAATGGCGTAATCGGGCTAAAATTTTATATGCCATTACCCAATTACGTCAGGGTGAATCAATAAAAAAAATTGGATATGATTTAGGCTATAACCACAGCTCGAGCTTTATTGAATTTTTTAAAAGATATACAGATCAAACACCGAATCAACTTAAATCTTCCTAATGCAGGCTTGAAAGAACAGCATTCTAAAAACATCATCTTGGTTAATTCGGCATTAAAAAATAACATTGCTGTTTTCATATTCAATTATTTTAAATGTACAAATTTACCTCAAATTCAGCAAAAAATTCACTTGCTCCTCTCATTAATAACCGCTAAAACATTTGAGTACTTATTATTAGAGAATTTGTCATGGCTTCTGTATACAACATTCCAGTAAAAACCATTCAAGGTGAAAATATCACGTTAAATCAATATGAAGGTAAGGTTTTACTTCTTGTAAATGTTGCGTCTAAATGTGGTTTAACACCTCAATATGAAGGCTTAGAAAAACTTTATACAGAAAAGAAAAATGCAGGATTAGAAATTTTAGGATTCCCTGCAAATAACTTTTTGGCACAAGAACCAGGTTCAGATGAAGAAATTCAAGAATTTTGCTCTGTAAATTACAAAGTAGACTTCCCTCTTTTCTCTAAAATTTCTGTTGCGGGTGAAGACAAGCATCCACTTTACCAAACTTTAACGCAAGCTATTCCAGAACGCATTGGTGAAGGTCCTTGGTGGAAAGACCTTGTAGATTATGGTTTAACGCCAAATGAACCACCTGAAGTTCTATGGAATTTCGAAAAATTCCTCGTATCTAAAACAGGTGAAATTGTTGCGCGTTTTGCACCAGATATCGCTGCAGATGATTCTCGCATTGTAGATGCAATTAATGCTGAACTGGCAAAATAAGCTTCATTTAATCCATTAAGAAGAAAAGAGCATACACATGCTCTTTTTTTACAAAAGTAATGTTATAACTTTGCAAAAATCTGTTTTTTCTCCACATTTCCCCCTTATATTAAAACTCTCTTTATCAATGCTGTGCTGATTATGAAAAAAGTTATTCAAGGTGCGTTACTCCCTTTTGTTATTTTTAGCGCAGGAGTTCTTTTAATTGGTTGTGAACAAAATCAATTACCTGAAACCACATCAGATAAAGGTGAAACTGAACAATCTCTTGATGTTTCATCTAATAATGAAGCACCTGAAAATTTAAAAAGTGGCAATATGCTTTATATTGTTCGCGATGTTGCAGATATGCAAATGAAAGCTGGCGAATATATTGAGCAATTAAAACAAACGCAGACCGATCTTGAAAGTGCGGTTAATGCACAAAATCAAGAACAACTACAAACAGCAGCAACCCAGCTACAAACTCAATTGAAAGAGTTGAATCAAGTTTTAGAGTCTTTAAATTTAAAGAGTCAGGAAATTGATAGTATCCGTGCAAATATCTTATCTGCCAATGAAAAAGTCCTAAATTCATCTTTCTTGAATGGTGATCTAGATTTATCTAAGGTCGATTTAGAGAAAATTGAACAGCAAATGGGTAGCGTTCAAGATGAAATGATTAAACTTGCAAGCATGATGATTTCATCAAGTGACAAAAGTTCATCATAAGTTATGATAGGTTTAATCTACTCTTTTCGTTGATTTTGCTTTTATGCAACTTATTATTTTTACAGGTGTTCAAGCTTCTGGAAAGTCGAGTTTTTATTTATTGAATTTAGCGCATAGTCATTTGCGTATAAATTTAGATATGCTAAAAACTCGCCATCGCGAAAATATTATTTTTGAAGCGGGTTTAGCCTCTAAAACCAAAATGGTTATAGACAATACCAACCCCACTAAAGCAGACCGAGCGCGTTATATTCAACGCGCTATCGACGCAGGCTTTGAAGTCATTTCTTATTATTTTGAAACAGATTTTCAAAGTACTTTAGAGCGTAATAGTCAACGCGAAGGTAAAGCAAATATTCCAGAAGTTGGTGTTCGAGCAACCTATAAAAAATTAGAAATACCAAGTTTAGATGAAGGCTTTGATGAAATATTTAAGGTGCAGATTTTGGGGAATGGGGAGTTTTCGATTCACCCCCTAATCATTTAACAAAACATGAATCACATTAAAAGGATATGTTTAGACATCAAATCACATATTCTTCTATCATATTGCTCTATAATTATTGGTAGTTGCTCTTTTAAATTCTTAGCATCATCAAAATGTTCAGAATGAAAAACCTCCCCCTCCCTTTCGTGATACTCATCCAAAATTGGATTTAAAATCCCCTCAAGTTTTTCTTCAAATTCTTGGATTACTTCTTTATAAGTGTCATCTTTAAAAATAATTGCATAATAATCAAATTTGTTAATTAATTCTTTTAGTCTAAATTTAACATTAGATGTACTATTAATTAATCCACCATCTTCAAAGTCCTCAACTTCACCCTGATTTCTATAAATATCTTCAAGCCAAGAATTATGAATATTTTGAAGCATATAGATTGCATCTTTTAACTCTACATACTTATTAAAGTTTTTCTGAAGATAAGTACTTTTTAAGTTTTCTCTATGTTGAATTTTCCAGTTATCAAGCAAAAGATACGCAACAATTGCAGCATATAACGTCGCCCCCATACTCAAACAGGTTGCTAAGGTAGCTCCCTTATCGGTTGATATAGGTAAAATAAATAGAATTGTAACTAACAATACATATGTAAAAATAAGTAAGAACATTGAAAGCATTCTTCTATAAAGGCTTAGTCCTGAAAACTTTTTCAACATTAATTCCTATTTTTTTGATTACTTATACCATAAAAAAACCACCCTTTCGGGTGGTTTTTTTAATCTCAAACCATCTCTTATTGAGCGCGGTTTTTGATTTTGCGGATCGTTTCCAACTGAGCAGCAGTTTCTGCAAGAGCAGCCAATGCAGCAGCAGCGTCCAAATCGCTCTTTTGATTCGCAAGCAATGCTTCAGCGTTTTTACGCGCTTCAATAATTGCAGCTTCATCTAAGTTGTCAGCACGAACTGCAGTATCTGCAAGAACAGTAACAACATGCGGTTGAACTTCTAGAACACCACCCGATACATAGATTAACTCTTCTGTACCGTTTTCCAACACAACGCGGATTGCGCCAGGTTGAAGCAAAGTTACTAACGGAGCATGTCCAGGCATAATACCTAACTCACCGCCAGCACCTTTAGCAATTAGCATAGTTACAGTGCCAGAGTACAAAGACTCTTTTACACTTACAACGTCACATTGCATAGTCGCCATGAGAATCTCCTAAATTAGGGAACTAATTAAAGTTTCTCAGCTTTAGCAATAACTTCGTCAATACCACCAACCATGTAGAACGCTTGTTCTGGGATATGATCGTATTCACCAGCTAAAAGACCTTTAAAGCCACGAATCGTTTCTTTAAGTGGTACAAGTTTACCAGGAGCACCAGTAAACACTTCAGCTACGTGGAACGGTTGAGAGAAGAAACGTTGGATCTTACGTGCACGGTATACAGTAAGTTTGTCTTCTTCTGCCAATTCGTCCATACCAAGAATTGCGATAATGTCTTTCAATTCTTTGTAACGTTGAAGAACGTTTTGAACTGAACGAGCAATTTCGTAATGCTCAGTACCAACCACTAATGGGTCTAACTGACGTGAAGTAGAGTCTAGTGGATCGATCGCTGGGTAAATACCAGAAGATGCGATATCACGGCTCAATACAACAGTTGCGTCTAAGTGAGCAAACGTTGTAGCAGGCGATGGATCTGTTAAGTCATCGGCAGGTACGTATACCGCTTGAATAGACGTAATAGAACCAGACTTAGTAGATGTAATACGTTCTTGAAGAACACCCATCTCTTCTGCAAGAGTTGGTTGGTAACCTACAGCAGACGGCATACGACCTAGAAGTGCTGATACTTCAGTACCTGCTAGTGTATAACGGTAGATGTTATCTACGAACAATAGAACGTCACGGCCTTTACCGTTTTCGTCTTTCTCGTCACGGAAATACTCAGCCATAGTAAGACCAGTCAACGCTACGCGTAAACGGTTACCTGGTGGCTCGTTCATCTGACCGTAAACCATCGCTACTTTGTCAAGTACGTTAGAGTCTTTCATCTCGTGATAGAAGTCATTACCTTCACGAGTACGCTCACCAACACCAGCAAACACAGATAAACCTGAGTGAGCTTTAGCGATGTTGTTGATCAACTCCATCATGTTTACAGTTTTACCAACACCGGCACCACCGAATAAACCAACTTTACCACCTTTAGCGAACGGGCAAAGTAAGTCAATTACTTTAATACCAGTTTCTAAAAGGTCAGTAGAAGCAGCTTGTTCAGCGTAAGATGGCGCTTGACGGTGAATTGGTAAACGCGCTTCAGTAGCAACAGGACCAGCTTCGTCGATAGGGCGACCAAGAACGTCCATGATACGACCAAGAGTCGCTGTACCAACTGGTACAGAGATAGGCGCGTTAGTGTTAGTTACGTTCAAACCACGCTTAAGGCCTTCAGTAGAACCCATTGCAATAGTACGAACTACGCCATCACCAAGTTGTTGCTGAACTTCTAATGTAGTTTCAGTACCATCAACATGGAGAGCGTCATAGATCTTAGGAACGCTGTTGCGTTCAAACTCGACGTCGATAACCGCGCCGATGATCTGAATGATACGACCGCTACTCATTGCTGTCTCCTCAATTCAAAATAATGTTAAACGGCAGCGGCACCACCAACGATCTCAGAAATTTCCTGAGTAATCGCGGCTTGACGCAGCTTGTTATAAATAAGTTGTAGGTTCTTGATGAGATCACCAGCGTTATCAGTTGCAGCTTTCATTGCAACCATACGAGCAGACTGCTCACACGCGATGTTTTCAATCACACCTTGATACACCACAGACTCAATGTAACGAACTAATAAACCATTTAAAAGCTCTTCAGCTTCTGGCTCATAGATATAGTCCCAACCATATTGACGGTTTAGACCCTTGTCATCTTCAGACGCAGCTAAAGGAACAAGTTGTTCGATCTTTTGATCTTGAGTCATGGCGTTTACAAAGCCGTTAGAAACTAAATAAATACGATCTAAATCGCCTTTATCGTAAGCATCTAACATTACCTGTACAGAACCAGTTAACTGTTCAAGACTTGGAGTATCGCCTACATTCGTAGTCGCACCAAGCACTTTACCGCCGTAGTTTTTAAAAAACGAAACCGCTTTTTGACCAATTAAAGCAAATTGAACTTCAATTGACTGCTCTTGTTGTTGCTGTACATGTTTAACAACTTTCTTGAACAAGTTAATGTTCAAGCCACCTGCCAAACCACGATCTGAAGAAACAATGATATAGCCAACGCGCTTAACAGGACGTTCAACCATATAACGGTGTTTGTATTCAGGATTCGCTTGTACCAAATGAGCAATTACACGGTGCATATTTTCGGCATACGGACGGCCTTGAGCCATGCGCTCTTGCGCACGACGCATCTTAGAAGCTGCTACCATCTGCATCGCGCGAGTAATTTTCTGCGTGCTTTTGATACTAGCTACTTTGGCGCGAATTTCTTTTAAATTTGCCATACGCTTAACCTAGTATTCGAAGGCCCTTGCGAGCCTCCGAAGGTTGATTCCGTGAACCAAACCAACACTAAATTTCAACAGTTTGAAACTTAGTAAGTTTGAGTCGCTTTAAAGCTTTCAATACCTGCTTTGAATGTTGCTTCGATATCTTTATCCCAAGCACCAGTCTCATCAATTTTTTGCATTAACGCTGCGTGTTCTGAACGGAAGTAAGAAACTAACGCAGCATCAAATGCAACGATTTTCTTAACTTCTACGTCAGCCATGTAGCCTTCGTTAGATGCATAAATTGAAACAGCTTGGTCAGCAATTGAATATGGAGCATATTGTTTTTGCTTCATTAATTCAGTTACACGTTGACCATGTTCTAATTGCTTACGAGTTGCTTCATCAAGATCAGAAGCGAACTGAGCAAATGCTGCTAATTCACGGTATTGCGCTAAAGCAGTACGGATACCACCAGACAATTTTTTGATTACTTTAGTTTGCGCAGAACCACCAACACGAGATACAGAGATACCCGCGTTCACAGCAGGACGAATACCTGCGTTGAATAATGATGTTTCTAAGAAGATCTGACCATCAGTAATCGAAATTACGTTCGTTGGTACGAATGCAGATACGTCACCCGCTTGAGTTTCAATAATTGGCAATGCAGTTAATGAACCAGTTTGGCCTTTAACTTCACCATTAGTGAATTTCTCAACGTAGTCAGCAGATACACGAGAAGCACGCTCAAGTAGACGTGAATGTAGATAGAACACGTCACCTGGGTAAGCTTCACGACCTGGTGGACGGCGTAAAAGCAATGAAATTTGACGGTAAGCAACAGCTTGCTTAGACAAGTCATCATAAATGATTAACGCATCTTCACCGCGGTCACGGAAGTATTCGCCCATTGTACAGCCAGAGTATGGAGCAAGATAAAGCATTGCTGCTGGATCCGCTGCCGCTGCTGCTACAACAGTTGTATACGCCATAGCGCCAGTTTCTTCTAGCTTGCGTACAACGTTAGCGATAGTCGATTGTTTTTGACCAATCGCTACGTATACACATTTAATGCCAGAGTTTTTCTGAGCGATGATCGCGTCGATCGCCATTGCTGTTTTACCAGTTTGACGGTCACCAATGATCAACTCACGTTGACCACGGCCTACAGGGATCATTGTATCTACTGATTTATAACCAGTTTGTACAGGTTGATCCACTGATTGACGCCAAATTACGCCTGGTGCTACTTTTTCAACAGCATCGGTTAATTTTGCATCAATAGGGCCTTTACCATCAATTGGGTTACCCAAAGCATCTACTACACGGCCTAAAAGTTCTGGACCAACCGGAACTTCTAATACACGACCTGTGCAACGAGCTTTTTGACCTTCTTGAAGGCTTAAGTAGTTACCTAAAACAACGACGCCCACTGAATCCTGTTCTAGGTTCAGTGCCATACCATAAAGGCCGCCGTCGAATTCGATCATTTCACCGTACATTGCATCAGCAAGGCCGTGAATACGCACAATACCGTCGGAAACCATAACAATGGTTCCTTCGTTCTTAGCGGTTGCGCTGGTGTCCAGATCGCCGATACGCTGTTTAATGAGCGCACTGATCTCGGATGGATTCAGTTGTTGCATTGCGCTATACCTCAATCTTTTTAAAGTTCAGTCTTCGAGCCATTAAGCAAGAAGACGAGTCCGCATTTTTTCAAGCTTGTTAAGCGCAGAATCATCTATCACTTGGTCGCCTGCACGAATAACCACACCAGCAATTAACTCTGGTTTAACTTCTACAGAAACGTTTACTGCTGCTTCGAATTTTTTCTCTAATGCATGTGCAAGTAATTGTTCTTGTACAGAAGTCAATGGGAATGCTGATTCAATCACAACATCCACAGTATTGTTATTCTGTGATTTGAGCTGTTCGTATTCTGCTGCAATTTCAGGAAGAAGAGATAAACGGCCATTTTCGGCAAGCAATGTCAAAAAGTTAGACACTGAAACGTTTTGGTCTTCACCTAAAACTTTAACAATAACACTTACCTGCTCAGCAGGAGTAAGCTCAGGGCGATTTAGATAAGCTGAAAATGCTTCGTCTTGCACCGCAGCACTGAGCAATTCAAGTGCTGTTGACCAAGAGTCAGTCGCACTTTGCTCAGAAGCGTACGCAAATGCTGCTTTAGCGTATGGGCGTGCCAACGTCAAGAGTTCAGCCATAATCCGCCTCTCTTAAAGTTTAGCAGCCAGCTGAGTCAGCATGGCATTGTGAGCTTCTGCGTCAACTTGTTGGCTAAGAATTTTCTCAGCACCAACAACTGCAAGAGCAGCAACTTGTTGACGTAATTCTTCACGAGCAGAATTGATTTCAGTATCAACAGCTTCTTTAGCCTGTTGACGAATACGCTCACCTTCAGCAGATGCTTGAGTACGCGCTTCTTCAATCAATTGCGCACCGCGACGGTTCGCTTGTTCGATCAATTGAGCCGCTTGTGCTTTAGCCGCGTCTAATTCCGCTTTCACTTGAGCTTGCGCATCCGCAAGATCAGCTTTCGCTTTTTCAGCTGCGTTTAAGCCATCAGCGATTTTACGCTGACGCTCACTAATCGCATTGATTAGTGGTGGCCATACAAACTTCATGCAGAATGCGACAAAAATCGCAAAAGCAATCGCTTGGCCAATCAATGTGAGGTTGATATTCATTGCTATTCCTCAATAGTTTAATTTAGGAATTAAGCTGATTAACCTACAAATGGATTAGCGAAGATGAAGAACAAGCCAATACCAACACCGATCATAGGCACAGCATCAAGAAGACCCGCGATTAAGAACATACGAGTTTGAAGTTGTGGAGCCAATTCTGGTTGACGAGCTACAGCTTCAAGGAAACGGCCGCCTAATAGACCAAAACCAATCGCAGTACCTAAAGCACCAAAAGCGATCAAGATAGCAGATGCGATTGCAACTAGACCTAAAGTGAGTTCCATGATAATTCCTCAGAGGTTAGGTTTTATACCAAGTTAAATTAAAGAAAATTATAGGCTTAACCATCTTATGATAGTTAAGCATTACCATTAATGTTTTTCGCTAGCCATACTCAAGTATACGATAGTTAGCATCATGAAAATGAATGCTTGTAGCGTAATAACAAGAATGTGGAAGATCGCCCAAGGCACAGACAGAGCCCATTGGATCCAGAACGGTAATAACGCGATTAAGATGAAGATTAACTCACCTGCATACATGTTACCGAAAAGTCGAAGAGCCAATGAAACTGGACGTGCAAGGAATGTTACTAATTCAAGAATTAAGTTAACTGGAATTAATAACGCTTTTGCAACTGGGTTACTTGGGTTAAATGGGTTAAGTGCCAATTCGCCAACAAAACCACCAATCCCCTTTTCACGGATACTATAGAACAAAATAAGAACAAATACAGACAATGACATACCAAGGGTAATGTTAGGGTCAGTAGATGGAACAATTTTGAAGTAAACGTGGTGAGGATCCATACCAAATACGTGTGCACCAATCAATTGAGCTGTATACGGGATAAAGTCAACTGGTATTAAGTCCATCGCGTTCATGAGGAAAATCCACACGAAGATGGTTAATGCTAATGGAGCAATTAAACGTGATTTGCCATGGAAAGTGTCGCGAACACTTGAGTCAACAAACTCAATGATCATTTCAATTGCAGACTGGAACTTGGTAGGAACACCAGAGTTTGCAGCTTTCGCTACACACCAGAATAACAAACAGAAAATCACACCGAGCGTGATAGACCAACCCATAGAATCCAAGTGAATAGCAGTGAACCCCATCTGTTGAGCTTCATCAGCAGTTTCAGCTAACTTCCAAGAACCGTCCGGCATTTTGCCGTAAGTCATGTTCGTTAAGTGATGCTTGATATACTCGGTCGAAGTAAGGGCATGTTCTTCAGCAGCCATAAATCACACCTGGTCAATGTCAAATACTAATATAGAGAAAACGAATATCGCGTGCTGCTTGATATCTCGCTCCACTCCAAAAAAACTTTTCAATTTTTTGTTGCGTTTAAACTCGTTTCTGAAGGCGTGATACACAAAAAGGTGCAACCCACGACATGGCTTGAACGAGCATAAACCCACAAAACAATGCTCCCGCTGACAACGGTTTAACATTGCTCAAAATTAAAATGAATCCAATGATCACTATAGCAAACTTGCCCATCATGCCCCTATACATGTTCAAAAGAACTTGCTTCGTTGCTCGCGCGCCTGCCGTTCGAAACGACTGCCAAGAAAAATAACTACTCGCTAACCAGCAAACTAACGCTCCAAGAGCGGCGCTATAAGCGGCAGTTGTGTCTTTCAAGACCAACGCAATCAAGGCTGAAACAGGAATCATACATGCTTGTATGAGGATTAAAGCTTTCGCTAATCGTCGATCAATCATGCGACTAGTTCGGCTCATATACATTTCCACTTACAGCACTAATGCTTGACAAGTTTATCAGGTGATCGATTTTTATCGGAGGCATTATAGAGTTAGCCCCCTAAACATGCAATCGTTTCCCGACCTAAGTCGAGTTTTTTTGCAACTATGTAACATTATCTTTATGTTTATTTTTGCTTAATAAATAGTTTACTTTCGTGTACTTAATACGCATTTTTGAACTTCTTGAGTCAAATTAGCCCAACCTACAACAAAGTCCCCTTCCCCACTCATGCTTTCATCAACCTTTTGGAAGGAGATATCACCTAATTTTTGATATTGGTTTTTACTTGCATGACCTTCAGCAAGTAAGCACATTTTTGTCATTGGACGACTGTCATTTAAGTATTTAATTTGAGTTACCGTTGGTGCCATATGCGAATCTGTCGTTAAAGCGCCCGAAAATTTCAAATTCAATGAACGCTCTAAATATTGGTATGCATCATGAAATGACCAATAAGGCTTTGCCGCAGAAGTAGTATTTAACTTGTTTGCAGCCAATAACATATCTTTTGCAAACTTCTGAGCATTCGCCCAATATTCAGCTTTAAATTCTGGTTTTTGCTGTGAACGTAATGCTGCAATAAAGAAACCAATACGAACAGCATTATTTGGATCTAACCAAACATGCGTATCTAAAGTACCTTTAATTGCTTTTCCACGAGCATCACGTTGTGGCAATGTTTGCACAATTCCAGATTCTAGAATTGAAATTGCTGAAGCATTATTTACCAATAATTTATTTAATGGTGCTTCATGCTGGGGGCCAAGCCAAACAACCAATTCAGCTTCCTGAATAGTTTTACGATGTGCAGGCGTTAATGTTACATCATGACCTGACTGATCTTTTAATAATAAAGTTGGCTTTTCCACACCTTCTGTAATTTTTTCAGCAATTAAATAAATTGGATGTGTAGAAACCACGATCGCTTGAGACCAACTCAAACTACTCATCACAGTAAATATACAAAATGCAAAAAAACGAGACATGGAAAAATCGCTTAAAATTTTTGAGGATGTTATAGTATAACAAATTAATAAAAATATATATCCTGAATCGAAACTCCACTCACTTCATGTTAAAATTCAACGTATATTTTTTACTCTAAATCCATGAGGTTGCTATGGGCTCATGTTCTCATGAACATCACGATGCTTTACACGGCGTACACGGTCATCACAATGTTGATCAACGCCTAGCAGATGCCGAAAGTCTTTGTGCATCGACAGGTGCACGCCTCACTCCATTGCGTAAAGAAGTTTTAGAACTCATTCTTTCTGCTTCAGGACCTGTTGGTGCGTATGACCTTTTAGCAAAATTAAAAGGCGGTTCAGAGCGACCTGCAGCCCCTCCTACCGTTTATCGGACTTTAGATTTTTTATTAGAAAAAGGGCTTATTCATCGCCTCACTTCTATTAATGCTTATATTCCTTGTTGCCATCCTCGTGAAGGACATCAAGCAGCATTTTTAATTTGTACAGAATGTAAATCTGTTACTGAAGCATCTGCCCAAGGATTACTACAACAACTTGCAACTTTATCTGCTGCAGACAACTTCACAGCCCATCACAGCATTATTGAAATTTCTGGAGTTTGTCAGCAGTGTCGCAACAAGCAATAACTGGAACTCCTGTCATTGAGCTAAAGAATATTTTTGTTCATATAGATGATAAAGAAATTTTAAAAAATGTTGATTTCACTTTGCATGATCGTGAAATTGTCACGCTTATTGGCCCAAACGGTGCAGGAAAATCAACATTAATTAAAGTTTTGCTTGGAATTGTGAAACCAAAATCAGGCAGCATTCACACAAATGCTCATCTTAAATTTTCTTATGTGCCACAAAAGTTCAACCCGTCTCATAGTTTACCTTTACGTGTAAAAGACTTATTAAATTTAGAAGTTTGCTCACCAGAAATTAAAGCGCAAATTATTCAAGATACAGGTATTGCTAAACTAGAGAATGCAAAAGTTCAGCAACTTTCAGGTGGTGAACGTCAACGTGTTTTATTAGCACGCGCTTTGCTCAGACAACCGAATGTTTTAGTGCTTGATGAACCTATGCAAGGGTTAGATATTCAGTCTGAAGCCGAACTTTATGATTATGTTCGTAGCCTTCCTAAAAAATATGGTTGCTCAATTTTAATTGTTTCACACGATTTACAATGGGTGATGCAGGGTACACAACGCGTTGTTTGTTTAAATAAGCATATTTGTTGTAGCGGTCTGCCTGAAAACATTCAGCAAGATCCTGCATACCAAGCCATTTTCGGCACAAATCGCGTTTTCTATCAACATCATCACAATCATTGTGCTCATGGTGATACAGCAACAACTTGCGAACATGATTCACGCCCACACATTCACCCAGAACCGGAAGCTTAAGCCATGATGGAATGGTTACAACTACTATTACCTGCATGGACAATGGGAACATTACTTGTGTTTCTAACTGCACCACTAGGATGTTTGATGTTGTGGCGTCGTATGTCATTTTTTGCTGACACGATGGCGCATGGAACACTACTTGGCGTTGCTGTCGCAGGTATTTTAAGTTTGCCTTTATGGGTTGGTGTAACTTTTTTAGCATTATTATTAGTTGCTGTTTTATGGGTTCTACACGATCCTAGACTTCCAAATGATGCACTTCTTGCACTTTGTTCAGCAACACTCTTATGCTCTGGTTTACTGCTCATTCAGTATTTACCTACGCTACGTCCCGAACTTTTAAGCTATTTATTTGGCGATCTTTTACAAATTTCTTGGGCAGATTTACCTGTATTTGCAACTGTTATTGCAATTTCGCTTGCTATTCTTTACAAGTACTGGACAGCACAAATTCAAATTGCGATTGATCCAGACATTGCAATAAGTGAAGGTGTGAATGCAAATTGGCAACGCCTAATTTTCATGTTATTACTTGCATTATTTACAGTATTGGCTTTACGTGCTGTTGGTTCTTTACTTATGGGTGCTTTGTTAGTTATTCCTGCTTTAACCGCTCGCCTACTTGCACATTCACCCAAACAAATGGTTATTTGGGCATTTGTAATCGCACAAATTGGCGTAAGTGTTGGCTTATGGTCAAGTGCAGGTCTAGACATCTCTACAGGACTAAGCATTGTTTTAACGATGTCTATTCTGTTTGCCACAATATTTTTCATTCAAAAAGTTAAAAAAATCGTTTAATTCATACATAAATGAATAAATAGAAAGCCATCTTTAAAGATGGCTGTTTTTATTTTGAGCTTTGATTTTTGAAAAAGTGTAAATAAAAAGAGACTCCTTAGCTTGGGGGAGCTAAAGAGTCTTAAAATGCAAAACTTGTGGAGTTTTTTCTTATTTTGTTTTTATATTGTGAAATATATCACATTTTAAAAAAGAGTCAAACACTTTCTGTTCTTTTTTTAATCAAATTTTCATTTCTTCAAAATTTATTCAAATCACTCTACTGATGCACAAAACTAAGTAAACTTGCAGCACATGCAAAGAGCACAGCAAATGTACGATTCATCATTTTTTGCTGTTTCGCAGATTTCAACATTCTTAATACTTTCGCAGCTAAGCCTGTATAACCCGCCATTACAATCAAATCTATACTAATCATTGTTATTGCCATAATTGTATATTGAGGCCACTGAGGCTTTGCCAAATCTAAAAATTGAGGCAACACAGCTAGTAAAAACACAATCGCTTTCGGATTACTCATATTGACTAAAAAACCATAGAGCACAAGCTGAGTCCGAGATTTATTTGGCAAATCATTTTTAATATCTATAGATTGCGCAGGTGCATTCCACTGCAAATAAGCCAAATATAATAAATAAGCCACACCAAACCATTTCACAACTAAAAATGCCCAAGGACTTGTGGTAAATAAAACCCCAACCCCTGCTGCAACAATTGCAATTTGTACTACCAATGCCAATTGCAACCCTAGAACATTCCAGTATCCGTGTCGAAAACCATAGTTGAGCCCACTCGACATAGATGCAATAGCACCCGCTCCTGGAGAAATACTAATCACCCAACATGCAAGCATGAAGGCAATCCACATTTGATAGGACATGATTGAACCGCATAAAATAAAATCGACGTATTATAAAACTATTCCACTTTTCATAGCTTTAAAATTCAATAGTGAATTATTTGTTTTATACTATTCACAGCTTTTACCATCAGGCACAATAAGCAAAGTCTGCAAAAAAGATAAATTTTCAGGAGCCATGAATGACCGCCCAATCTGTAATTTTGCCATTACCATCAGATCATGCTCGATTTATTATTTTACGTTTAAAAGATTTAAGCATTGAAGAACTTAAAGAAAAATTTGAAGATTTAATATCAACACGTGATCGCCTTATTAGCCAACATCCACAAGCAGATATTAAGACCGCAATTGCATTTGGACCTGAACTTTGGGACAAACTTTATTCAAAACGCCCTGAAGGTTTCAATCAACTTGCACCCATTCACGGTTCATTTGAAATGCCAGTTGTTCCTGCCGATGTGATTATTCATATTGCAGCTCAACGCGCAGATTTATGTTTTGCACTTAGTCAATCATTCTTTGATGGCATTCAAGACAAAGTTGAAGTTTTAGATGAGCGCGTTTGCTTCCGCCAATTTGATGGTCGAGATTTAACAGGTTTTATTGATGGCACCGAAAACCCCCAATTTCCAGATGATCGCGCTGAAACAGCCCTTTTACCTGAAGATGCAGATGAATTTGCGGATGGATCTTTCATTTTTGCACAGCGCTACGCACACAATTTGGAAAAATGGAAAAAACTAAAAGTTGATGTGCAAGAGCAAGTGATCGGTCGTACTAAATTAGAAAGTATTGAACTAGATGATGATGTTCAACCGAATAACTCTCACGTTTCTCGTACCGTTGTAGAAGATGATGAAGGTGAAGAAATGGCTATTCTTCGTCACTCACTTCCTTATGGTGATGGTAAAGGTGACCAAGGTCTATTTTTTATTGCATATACCAACAATTTATCAATTATAGATTCAATGCTTTTACGCATGTTTGGTACAAGTGGCGATGGTATTCATGATCGTCTACTTCACTTTGTAACACCAAAAGATGGTGCATATTACTTTGCGCCAAGCGAAGCATTACTCGAAACAATTTTAGAAAGTTGATTTTCTAAATAAAAGGGAGTAATTGCTCCCTTTTATTTAGAATGCTAATTAATAAGTAACGCGTTTATAATCTCGATACTCTGGTTTCCAGAAATTATTTTCAATTTCTTTATTTAATAAATCATCACTTATAATAGGAGCGACACCTGTTTCCATTGCTGCTTTTGCAACTTTAAATGCAATGATTTTTGAAACTTTTTGAATCTCATTTAAATCAGGTAATAAATCTGCATCAATATTTTGCAATTTTGGAGAACAGTCTGCCAAAGCATTACTTGATGCCATTAGCATGCTTTCAGTTACACGCGTTGCACCAACGGCTAATACACCCAAACCTATACCTGGGAAAATATAAGAGTTATTGCATTGAGAAATATTAAATGTTTTACCCTCATATTCTACAGGTTCAAATGGGCTACCCGTTGCAATAAGCGCTCGACCTTCCGTCCATTTAATAATATCTGCTGGCACAGCTTCAACTCGCGAAGTTGGGTTAGATAAAGGCAAAATAATTGGACGTTCGCAATGCTGAGCAAGCGTTCTAATAACTTCTTCTGTAAATAAACCCGGCTGACCAGATACACCAATTAATACAGATGGCTTGGCATTTTTAACAACATCTAATAATGTGATGATGTCACCTTCAGATGCCCACGCAGAAACATCGTCATGGTTTTGTGCCAATTTGCTTTGAAAGTCGAGTAAATCTGGTTGCTTATGTGTGACTAAACCAAAGCGATCAACCATTAATACACGTTTACGTGCTTGCTCATCCGTTAAACCCTCTGCAACCATTTGCGAAACAATTTGTTCCGCAATACCACAACCCGCTGAGCCAGCACCCAAGAAAGTAACAACCTGATCTTTTAATTGCTTACCTGCTGCACGTGAAGCAGCTATTAAACTACCTACTGAAACTGCTGCCGTACCTTGAATATCATCATTAAAGCAACACACTTTATCTCTGTATTTGTTCAATAAAGGCATTGCATTTACTTGTGCAAAATCTTCAAACTGAATTAACACTTTTGGCCAACGACGTTGAATCGCAGCGATAATTTTATCAACAAAGTTATAGTATTCTTCACCTCGAATACGCGGGTGCTTTAACCCCATATAAATAGGATCGCTTAACAATTCTTCGTTATTTGTACCTACATCAATGGTGATTGGTAATGTGTATGCAGGGCTAATACCGCCACATGCTGTATATAGCGATAATTTACCAATTGGAATACCCATACCACCAATACCTTGGTCACCTAGACCAAGAATACGTTCACCATCCGTAATTACGATAACTTTCACATTTTTTTTATTCACATTATGTAAAATTTCATCAATTTGATCACGGTCTGAATATGAGATAAACACACCACGATGACGGCGATAAATATCAGAAAAACGCTGACATGCTTCACCTACAGTTGGTGTATAAATAATTGGTAACATTTCACTTAAGCGATTTTCAACTAAGTGATAGAACAGTGTTTCGTTGGTATCTTGAATATTACGTAAATAGATATGTTTATTAATGGCTTCATCAAAAGCGCTATATTGCTGATATGAACGCTGACTTTGCTCTTCGATTGTTTCAACTACGCGCGGAATTAATCCATTTAAATTAAAAGTTGTACGCTCTTCGTCGCTAAATGCTGACCCTTTGTTTAAAAGAGGCAATTCTAAAAGGGTGTTACCTGCGTAAGGAATATATAAAGGTTTTTTAACTTTGCTTAAATCTGATGTCATTTCCGATCTCATTGTGCGGGTCATCGGATGAAATAAAATGGGAAAATTTATTCCATCTCTATTTTCTTGCTATAGCTTAGCGTCATTTCATCAAAAAATGTCATTTAGTTAATTGATAGTAATTTTAAGATGATTTAGCCAATAAATAAAAATGGTATTTTTTATAATTTTTATCTAAAAAATTGCTTATTTTGATGAATAAAGGGTAATTTTATTATTATTTTTATAAAAAACTTAAATTTTGTGAATTAGTACTATTTCTTATAAATCTGAAAATGATTCCATTTTACGAAATTTGTCATTTCTTAAAGAAATACCAAATAGCATATTTGACTTTTATTTAAGCAAATTACTTTGGAGGCATAATCTGTCTCATATCAACAAAAATACTTGCCAAACATCTCACCCAAGGCAATAAAACCAATACCACAGGAAATGCGACAACCCAAGACAACATCCAATTTTCAAACCAAAATGCAAGAAAGCCGTCGTACCAACCCACATTTCGTAGCATATTAATAAAGGAAATAATTCCACTCATTAAGCATGATAGAAAAAACGGGATAACAACAGCTGCCCATTTCACTGAAAGCTTTGGAACATTGCCAAATATCATTGGAGGTTTTCTAGACACTTCAATTCCATTTTTATTTATTAAATTTGGCTTAGAATATGCCACAAACCAATTACTTATTCTTATTTATTCACTAAAAACTCATTAAATATTAAAAAAATCATCGAACAACATTCATTCAATACAATTGCGTTTACCTAAAGACCTCGAAATTTGCTATATTTAGCGTTTTTCTGCGACATCTTTTTCGACTGATTATGAATACGGCAATACAAGCAGCGCTCGATCATGCAGTGCAATCCCTTCAAGCTGAAGGTGTACTCCCATCTGACTGGAACAATACAAGCATTTTGACTCGCACTAAAGACCGAAGTCATGGCGATTTCGCATCTAATATTGCGATGATTGGTTCTAAAGCTGCTGGTATGAAACCACGTGATTTAGCCGAAAAAATTCTTGCGAATCTTCCTGAAGTTGCAGACATTAGCAAAGCAGAAATTGCAGGTCCTGGTTTTATCAATTTCTTCTTAAACGCAGACCAACGCTTTGTTGTTTTAGATCAAATTCAAGCACAAAAAAATCTATTTGGTCGTACTCAAGCAAATGCTGAAAAACGCATTCAAGTTGAATTTGTTTCTGCAAATCCGACATCAAGCCTACACGTAGGTCATGGTCGTGGTGCTGCATACGGTATGACTGTTGCAAACTTACTTGAAGCAACGGGTGCTAAAGTTGACCGCGAATATTATGTAAATGATGCGGGTCGTCAAATGGACATCCTTGCAACATCTACATACCTTCGTTATTTAGAGCTTACGGGCCAAGAACTTGTATTCCCTAAAAATGCATACCAAGGCGACTATGTAAAAGAAATCGCACAAAGCATTATTGATAAAGACGGCAATGCACACGTACGCCCTGTTGCAGACGTATATAAAGATGTTCCTGAAGATGTTCAATTTGCTGCTGAGCTAGATGCTGATGGCAACAAAGTTGTACTTTCAGGCGACAAAGAAAAGCACATTGATGGTTTAATTTTTAACGCTCAAACACTTATTGGTGAAGGCTACCGCGTTTTCCATCAAGCAGCTTTAACTGCCATTTTAGATGACATTAAAGATGACCTTGGTGAGTTTGGCGTAACATTCAATAATTGGTTCAGTGAAGCAACTTTAACTGAAAAAATTGAAGAAGCACTTCAAACTCTAGATCAACGTGGCTTCTTATACGAAAAAGATGGCAACATTTGGTTTAAATCGACTGAGTTTGGCGATGAAAAAGACCGTGTTGTAAAACGTCGTAATGGTCAAACAACTTACTTCGCATCTGACATTGCATATCACTTGAACAAACTTCAACGTGGCTACACAGATATTATTGATATTTGGGGTTCAGATCACCACGGTTATATCGCACGTGTAAAAGCAGCAATTGATGCTTTAGGTTATGACTCTAAAAAGCTAACAGTTCTTTTAGTTCAGTTCGTAAGCTTGTGGCGTGGCGGTGAGATGGTTCAAATGTCATCTCGTTCTGGTCAATACGTAACTTTGCGTGACCTTCGTAAAGAAGTGGGTATTGATGCTGCACGTTTCTACTATGTAATGCGTAAGTCTGAACAACACATTGATTTTGACTTAGATCTTGCAGTTTCGCAAAGCAAAGATAATGCTGTGTATTACATTCAATATGCACATGCACGTATCTGCCGTATGTTAGAAAAAGCTGCTTCAACAGGCATTACTTTCTCTACTGAAAATGCGCGTCAATTCGCTGCAAAACTTGAGCTTGATGCAGAAACTGAAGTACTTGCTAAACTTGCTGCATACCCAGAAATTTTAACTCGTGCTGCGAACAGCTATGAACCTCATCAAGTTGGTAACTACTTAAAAGAACTTGCTGCATTGTTCCACGGTTGGTACAACGAAAATAAAGTTTTAGGTGATGATGCTGAACTTACTCAAGCACGTTTATTGTTATCTGCAAACGTTCAACAAGTACTTAAGAATGGTTTAGAACTTCTTGGCGTATCTGCTCCTGAGAGCATGTAAGCAAAGCATTGCTTTGCATGCTCGTAAGACGGAGAGCTTTCTCGAAGTGAGTAGCAAACATTGCATGTTAGACATTGTTGATATGCAATGAAGCAAAACCAAAAGCTTTGAAGCAATTCAAGAAAGATCATGTTTTTTAGCATGATCTTTCTATTCACAAAAAGGAGATTACAGGAAACACCTTTTCCTGTAATATCAACAACTAAGCAAGATACTAAAAGCAATAAGTTCTCTGTCTTACTAAGTATCATCTTATGGTCATATCGTAACGAATAATAATGAGGTTCCCTCGTGTTTGGAAAAACTCAACGCGGCGTATCAGAAAGACCGAATAAACCTAAAAAGCCACTTTTTCCTGCTTGGCTAGGAACACTTGTGATTATTTTAATTGTGCTTTCTTTTGCTGTAGCACTTTTATTATGGAAACCTTGGGAGCCTGTTAAACCCAAAGACCAAATCACTTCTCAACAAAATAAAGAAGAAACCAACAAAGATTACCGTTTTTACGATTTATTGCCTCAACAACAAGTTACACCTATTCCTGAACAAGCAGTTCCTGAAACCAAAGATAAAAGCCCTGTAGTCATTATTGAAGCACCTGCAAATAATCAACCTGCTTCTGAAGCAACAGGATTAAGCGCACAACCAGTTGCGCCAAAAGCAAACTACATATTACAAGTTCGTAGTTATAACGACCCTGATGCAGCAGATGCTCGACGCGCTGAAATTATTTTGAATGGCTTATCTGCCGATGTGATGAAAACAACAGAAGGTGGTCAAGTTTGGTACCGCGTTATTTCAGGTCCTTATGATTCACAAGAAGCAGCTCTTATTGCTCAGCAAACCTTACAACATAGTGGTATCGACTCAATTGTTGTAAAACGCTAATTAAATTTATAAAAAAAGATGCTTAAAGCATCTTTTTTTATTTTCAGAATTCTTATGATTTAGATAAATTTTGTTCTCGAATTTTTGCCCGATTAAATGCAACTCTTTGCTTAACTCGCGCTAAATAAGTAGAAATATTTGGATAATCACCGCCCATTCGGTCTTGTATTGCCATCAATGGAAATGACATTTGAATATCAGCAAAAGAAAAATCTCCTGCAAAATAATTATTCTTTGCCAAATAATCTTCCAAAAATAAAATATGCTCTTTCATTCGAGGATGAATAAAACCAGCCTTAATACCTCCTGTAATTTTTTTAGCAACAGGCTTAATTAACCAAGGCACATGCTTAGGTACATTTGTAAGTACTAATGTCATCACTAAATAAGGCATAAGAGAACCTTCGGCATAATGCATCCAATATTTATATTGGTTTAAATTAGCTTTATCAGTTGGTTTAAACTTTTGTTCTTTATCGTAATTGTCTTGAAGATATTCCAAAATAACAGCAGATTCTGCTATCACCTCTTCATTAACACTTAAAACAGGTGATTTTCCCAAAGGATGTACTTTTCTTAACTCTGGTGGTGCTGCAAATGAAGGTAACCGCTTATATAGCTTTACCTCATACTCAAGCCCAAGCTCTTCAAGCGCCCATATAATGCGAGATGAACGTGATTGTTCTAAATGATGTAATACCAACATAAGCAATCTCTTTTTTGTTTTAGTGATCTTTCGCGTCATAAAAAAAGAAGATATTTCAATTTTAGAAATATCTTCTTTTAGTTTTATACAAGTTGCGTATTAATTTTCAAACTGCGTAATAGTGTTTTAGTCACTGGTGTTTTTGAGCAAATATCCAAAACCTTTTTCTGCAATTCTTCACTCAATGAATCTACAAAATGTAAACGTCGCTCAATCCACTCTTCACCTTCCTTATTGGCTTTAAAGTCAGCTTCAACAGTGAACTCACCCAACGCTATACCTTTATGTTGAGCGTACATTCTCAAGGTAATCATTGTGCAAGAAATTAATCCTGCACAAATAAAATCGTAAGGTGCTAAACCTTGATCTTGCCCACCAAAGGATTCAGGCTTATCTGTAATAAGTTGATGTTTACCACTATTCACCTGACCCGACCAAGGCTCCTTTAAAGTTAAAACTTTTGCATTTGCAATAACTGCCATGTTGAAGCTCCTTCTTTTATTTTGATGCTCTCATTTTATCTGGGAATGTAGGAGCTTCTAATCTTGGGCCTTCATAGCTTGGAATTGTACCAAAACGTGCATCGTGATTATTCCATTGCTCGAGTGCTTGTTTCAATTCTTCTTGAGTACGCCCAACAAAGTTCCACCACAATAAAATTGGCGATTCAAATGGTTCTCCGCCTAACAATAAAACACGTGAATCTTCATGAATTTGAACGTCAATTTCTGTAACACCTGGTTCTAATACTAAAAGATTGTCATTGTTTAGCTCATGCCCATTAATTGTTGCAGTACCTTCCAATGCCATAAATCCATATTCAAATTTAGGATTCAATTTTAAACGTGTTGTTGCAGGCATTTTTGCAGCTAAATCTACACCTAAAAGTTCTGTATGCACTTCAACTGGAGACTTTGTATTTAAAAACTCACCAACTAAAACTGTAAATTCCACACCATCTTTTTCTACCACAGGTAGCTCAGGATAATGATCAAAACGCGGTGCCATATTTATTTTGTCATCTGGCAATGCAATCCAAAGCTGTGCTGCGTGCATTTTAGTTTCTGTATCTGGTGCAACTTCTGTATGAGAAATACCGTGACCCGCTGTCATTAAATTTACTTGTTTCGGTTTAATTAATAACTCAGAACCCACGCTATCTTGATGAATCATCGTACCTTCAATCATCCACGTAAAAGTCTGCAAACCAATATGCGGATGCGGACCTACATCTAGACCTTCACCTTCTGGAAAAGTTACAGGCCCAGCATGATCTAGAAAACACCATGCACCAATCATTCTTTTATGACGGCTAGGTAACGCACGTTTAATAATTGTGCCACGACCAATTTCTGCACTACGTAATGGAATGTCTTGGATAAATTGATTAATAAACTTTTCACATTCATCTGACTTTGACAGTTCTGTATAATTTGTATTTGTCATAAATTTATCCTTAACATGAGTGGCTATCTTTTTAGATAAAATGGCTACATAGAATAATGAGATATTAGCCTTTATTTTGATATACGCCCATCCCTATATTGGTATTCAGAATATTACTTATAGGACAATGCTACATTCAACAATGTGAATATTTAATAAATAGAAAATTCAATTAACTTATAAACTTATATTTAAATAAGTAACTCACTTGAGAACCCTCTACCAGTTAACTTTCTACACATAAAACTTACAAAAGCTTACATTTTATTGTTTTGATATCAAATTTACTCATTTCAAAATACGATCATTTGCAAGTAATATACCCGCATATAATGAGTATTTTTTAATCGTTTTTTTTGCATATTCATGCAGTTTCTAATTTTTGGGGTTAATAAGTGATTTATCAAGAATATGAACAAGAGTCTCGCTTATTGGTGCAAAAAGCATTAAAAACCATGTTGGCACGCATTCCCAAGCAATATGATGATGAATATTTAGAATATCAAAAAGACTTAAAACTCAAACATTTACTTCAGATCAATTTAATTGCTCAAGCTGCGTACGCTTTCTATAGCATTGCAGATTGGTATGTTATAGCTGATGTTGGAATGTTAGCAATCACCACTAAGCTTTTATATACAGCTATTATCTCTGTAATTACACTTTATTTATTTAAATATAATAGAAAAGTTGAACTTTTTGATTTAATTTTACCTTGTTCCATAATTGGTGCATCTGCACTTTGGTTTTACTTAGTTAACCTTTCTGCAAGCCCCAATGTAACCATCTATATTTATTCATCTTTAGTTTTTGTTTTATTGGCGAATTTATCGATACAAGTTCGCTTTCTGCCTGCACTTATTGTTTCTTTCACTATTACAATAATTGGCTTCGTGGGTGTTTATTATGCAATTGATGGTGCTTTTGAGCAGTTCGTTTTATATTTACTCAGTTATATGCCTATATTAGTGTTTAGTTTAGTTATGAGTTGGGTATCTACCTACAAATCTCGTAGTATTTTTTTGCATCATAAATTAGATAGTTTTAACCGACAAACCTTAGAGATGATGGCACATACAGATATGCTCACAGGTATAGATAATCGCAGATACTTTGAACGCAGAGCAAAAAAAACAATTAGCGACCATGCAAATAATGAACAACCAATTTCACTTTTAATGCTAGATATCGACCACTTTAAAGCAATTAATGATACTTATGGCCATGATGTTGGAGATGAAGTTTTAAAAAAAATGTCCGATGTTTGTAAGACTGTTTTACGTAGCAATGACTTATTTGCAAGATATGGCGGTGAAGAATTTATTGCACTTTTACCGCATACCCCACAAGAAAATGCATACCTTATTGCAGAAAGATTACGTCAGAAAATTGAAAAATCTCCTATTATTGTTCAGGGTTATGGTCCTATTTATTTTACAGCGTCTATTGGCGTAACCTTAATCGATTATGATAAATACACTTTTAATGATGCCATCAAACAAGCAGATATTGCTCTATATGTAGCAAAGTCGGCAGGTCGTAATTTAGTCATGAAAGCAAGTTAATTAAAAATATTAGATTGTTAACATTCAATTGCATTAACAGCCAATCCACCTTTAGAGGTTTCTTTATACTTTTCAGACATATCTTTACCTGTTTCTTTCATTGTCTGAATTACTTTATCTAAAGAAACATGATGCTCTCCATCACCACGCAAAGCCATTTGAGCAGCATTAATTGCCTTTACTGCAGCAATTGCATTACGTTCAATACATGGAATTTGTACCAATCCACCAATAGGGTCACACGTTAAGCCAAGATTATGTTCCAACCCAATTTCAGCAGCATTTTCAACTTGTTGTGGTGAACCACCAAACATTTCCGCAAGTCCCGCTGAAGCCATTGCACATGCAGAACCCACCTCGCCTTGGCAACCCACTTCTGCTCCAGAAATAGATGCATTGAGCTTACATAAAATGCCTATTGCTGCCGCTGTAAGGAAAAATTCAACAATAGAATCTTCATTAATTGATGGATCATTATGTAAATAGTAATACAGCACCGCAGGAATAATTCCTGATGCTCCATTCGTTGGTGCCGTAACGACACGCCCGCCTGCTGCATTTTCTTCATTCACCGCTAATGCATATAAATTGACCCATTCCATTGCTTGAAAAGATGAAAAAATCAGTTCTTTACGCGTATGATTTTGCAGCATTTCATGCAGTTTTTTTGCTCTGCGTTTTACAAATAAACCACCAGGAAGTATGCCTTCATTGCTCAAACCATTTTCAATGCATTCCTTCATAACTGCCCAAATCGACAGAATTTTTTCACGAATCTGATTTTCATTGAGCCATGTTTTTTCATTCTCCAACATAATTTGGCTAATGCTACTGTTCTGCGCTTCACAATGTGCCAACAACTCTGCTGTATTTTGAAAAGGAAAAGGAACGTCTAGAGCAGCTTGCGTAGAAACTGGGTGTGACGTTTCGTGATGCTCCAAAATAAATCCACCACCTACCGAGTAATATGTATTTTCATAGATAATTTTCCCATTAGCTTCAAAAGCTTCTATGGTCATTGCATTTGGATGGTACGGCAAAGACTCGCTAGAAAAGATCAAATCTGTTTCAGAGCAAAATTTAATTTTATGTTCTAAATTGAGATTCAAAACTTGTTGTTCTATTTCACTTAAATATTTGGCGTTGTTATTGGTATCTATTGTTTCAGGATGAAAGCCCATTAAACCTAATAGCACAGCTTGATCTGTTGCATGCCCAACGCCTGTTGCAGACAACGATCCGTACAATGTTATTTGAATACGTGCTATGTTTTTAATTACATGTTGCTGTTGAATATTCTCTATAAATTGGCAAGCTGCACGCATAGGGCCAACAGTATGGGAGCTAGATGGACCAATTCCAATTTTAAATAAATCAAATACGCTCAGTGTCATTGGGTCTTATTATCTCGAGTGTGTTTAGGTTTAATTTTCACAATATTCTTTTAATAGAATGTTATTTTTATGGGCTTACCATAAAAGTCATAATCATCCATAAAATGACTTTATTGTTTTAATAATATTGCCTTAATTTTTCTTTATTTTATATTCTTTGAATGTATTGTTATGGTTTCATCTGTTGATAGAGTTATCAAACATACCGAGATTTTAAAATTTCGCAATGTTACTCATAGAATAATTTTTATCTATTTTTTAAACACGACATCTGAATGATATTCCAAATAAGCATTATGATTTGAAGATAACTGAATGCACAAATTTTTAGGTATATTAAAAAATTCCTCTTCATCTTTTGTTAACTTTGTAGAAACTATGATCTCTCCACTTGGTCTAAATGAAATAAAACCTCTATCAAACAATCGATCATAGTTAGGTGTTAATAGCAGACCATTATATGAATCCATACGCTCCAATTCTGTACTTACTGCCCAAGGTTTAATATGTGATGCAATTAAAAATTGAAAGCTATTAAATCCCGTCACTGCACAAGTTTTACTTAAATCAAATAGACCTTTTCTAAACTTATTTTGTATTAATCTTACTTTTATTAGTTTTTTTGCCTCAGAAGTAAATTCTTCATTTTCTTTAAAGATATTTCGATCTTTATGGTCAAAGATTCTTAAATAATTACCATAATGATTCAATGCAGATGAGTACATATTATTACCAACTCGATTTCTTTCTTGGTAAATATCTAACTCATAAATGGTTTGTTTTAATGCTTCAAATTCAATACTGTTTTTGGTAACTCATAACTTGGCAACCATTCCAATATTCTATTTTTAATAACCAAGTCATATTTAGAAGCCGTTGAGCTAGATAATTTCTTTTCTTCAATAAGCCATTGATAAAAACTCATATCTAACTCTAACTATCAAATAAATTTAATATACATAAAAAAGGACGCCTAAGCGTCCTTTTTTAATAATTTTCTTCAGTTGGCGCAGGCATAGCCTTTGCCGTAATTTAGGCAAGAAACGTTGTTTCTTGAAAGCCCTAAATTACTCCCATTCAATTGTTGCAGGTGGTTTAGACGATACGTCATAAACAACACGAGAAACTTCAGCAATTTCATTCATAATACGCGTAGAAATCTTATCTACTAAGTCGTATGGAAGATGAGCAAAACGAGCCGTCATGAAGTCAACAGTTTCAACTGCACGTAATGCAATTACCCATGCATAACGACGACCATCGCCTACTACACCAACAGATTTCACTGGTTGGAATACAGCAAATGCTTGAGCAGTTTTGTCATACCAACCACTAGCACGTAATTCTTGCATGAAAATATCATCTGCTAAACGAAGAATGTCAGCATATTCTTTTTTCACTTCACCAAGAATACGAACACCTAAACCCGGACCTGGGAATGGGTGACGGTAAAGCATTTCAAATGGTAAACCTAAAGTTGTACCTAAACGGCGAACTTCATCTTTGAACAAATCACGGATTGGCTCAACCAATTCAAACGCTAAATCTTCTGGTAAACCACCCACGTTATGGTGTGATTTAATTACATGCGCTTTACCATTTTTAGTCGCAGCAGATTCGATTACATCTGGGTAAATCGTACCTTGAGCAAGGAAGTTTACGCCATCAAGCTTACGTGCTTCTTCAGCAAATACTTCAATGAACTCACGACCAATAATTTTACGTTTTTTCTCAGGATCAACTTCACCTGCAAGCGCAGATAAGAAACGATCTTCAGCATCGGCACGAATTACACGGATACCCATGTTTTTCGCAAACATATCCATTACTTGCTCACCTTCGTTCAAACGAAGTAAACCGTTATCTACGAATACGCAAGTCAATTGATCGCCAATTGCTTTATGAAGTAATGCAGCTACAACAGATGAATCCACACCACCTGAAAGACCTAATAATACTTTTTGGTCGCCAATTTGGTCGCGTAATTGTTGTACGCGTAAATCGATGATATTTTCTGAGTTCCACAAGTTACGGCAACCACAAATACCGTGAACAAAGTTAGAAAGTAATTCAGCACCTTTTGCAGTGTGTGTTACTTCAGGATGGAACTGGATACCGTAGAAACGACGAGCTTCGTCAGATACCATTGCAAATGGGCAGCTTGGCGTACTTGCAGTAACTTGGAATCCTTCAGGAATCGCAGTAACTTTGTCACCGTGGCTCATCCACACTTTTAATTGATTTGCAGTATCTTCAAGATCGCCAATCAATTTATCACGTACTTGGATGTCGACTTCTGCATAACCAAATTCATGTACATCACCTGGCTCTACTTTACCGCCAAGCTGTTGTGACATGGTTTGTAAACCATAGCAGATACCAAGTACAGGCACGCCTAAGTTGAATACAACTTCAGGGGCACGTGGACTACCAGCTTCATAAACACTTTCTGGACCACCTGAAAGAATGATCCCGTTTGGGTTAAATGCACGAATGTCTTCTTCAGACATATCATATGCGTACATTTCTGAATAAACACCAGCTTCACGTACACGACGTGCAATAAGCTGGCTATATTGAGAACCGAAATCCAAGATAAGGATACGATCTTCAGTAATTTGGGTATTGGTAGTCATGGCAAACAACTATGCAGGCAACGAATATAAGCGCGGTATTCTAACATTTTTAAAGCAACTACGCACACTATTCGGACAAGCTAAATAAAAAGGTATTTTTCAAAACAATCTGCTGAAAAATACCTGCTCAATATGAAAAGTTAAGGTGCAATTTTTTCGAGTAAAACAACTTCAATATCAGTTGGTTTATAACGATGCGTATCAACCTCACCAACTACTTTTACTTTATCACCCACTTTAATTGGCGTTGCTCTAGAAATATCATCATCAATCTCTAATAAAATTGTGCCTGTTGCATCTTTAAGTTCAAATTTTTCTGCATCAATTTGCTTAACCAAAGTACCTGTTAAAGTCACAGCAGTTTCATCTGCTAATTTTATAGCTTGAGCTACTTGAACATGATTATTAACAGCTTCTTGAATAATCACATGATCATCTTTACCTGCCCATGCACTCAAAGATGTTGCTAAAGAACCTGCTATTACAGCCAATAACGCAATTTTTTTCATATAATTTACTCACGTTTAAAAATTAATCATATTATTTAAACAAATTAAGCATCTTCAGTACGCTGACTTATTGTAACTAGACAAAAAAAGGCCTTACCTTGTACAGCCTTTGTGCAAATCCATTTTTTATTATTTTTCAACTAAATGATCGATACTCAATTTACCTGCACCATGTAACATCACAAAGAATAAACCACCAGCGATAGATAAATTTTTCATTAAATTAATTGCATCTTCTGCGCCACCATGAAAAATAAAGGCAGTGATTAAACTAAATACAGCTAAACCAAATGCTGCAAAGCGAGTTTGAAAGCCAAGTAAAAGCGCCAAACCACCACCTAATTCAACCAAAATGGTTAATGGTAATAATGCCGATGGAACACCCATTGCTTCCATATAACCTGCTGTTGCTTCGTAACCTGAAATTTTTCCATAGCCAGCAACAATAAAAATATACACAACTAAAACACGAGCAAGAGTAGAAACAATCGTATTTACTTGATCTTGATTAACAATATTTTTTACAACAACATTTGGATTCAACATTTTCAAACCTATTTTTAGATTAATTCGGAAGATGTGCCCATTTTATGCATCACGAAATATAGAATAAATATACAAAATAATACCCATCGTTTTATATATAGGACAAAAAGATCGGAAATATTTATCTTTTTAATGCTGACTTTAAATACGTTGACTGCTAGGATTTGTGTACATTTTTTAGTGTTTAGCCCCAATGGATCTCGTTAGTTTTATATTGCATGTAGATGACCATCTCTTAGAATTCATTACCAATTATGGGGTATGGATTTATGCCATTTTGTTTCTCATTATTTTTGTAGAAACAGGTTTGGTTGTAATGCCATTTTTACCTGGTGATAGCTTATTATTTGCAGCAGGCGCACTTGCTGCATCTACAGGTGTAATGGATCCGTGGATTTTAATTCCTCTTCTTTTTATTGCAGCTGTACTTGGCGATACCTTGAATTACCACATTGGGAAATATATTGGGCCACGTGTTTTTGAAATTGAATCTCGTTTCATCAATAAACAACATTTAATGAATACCCAAAAATTCTTTGAAAAACATGGTGGAAAAACCATTATTTTTGCACGCTTCGTACCTTTTGCCCGTACATTTGCGCCATTTGTAGCAGGCGCAAGTAGCATGAACTACAAATACTTTTTAAGCTATAACGTTATTGGTGGTTTCCTTTGGATTTCATCTTTTGTTATTTTAGGTTTCTTATTTGGCAACATGCCTATCGTTAAAGATAATTTCACACATCTTATTTTTGGCATCATTATTCTGAGTGTATTGCCAGGCGTTATCGGTTTCATTAAACAGAAATTTTTTAAATCGAAAACTAACTAAAAAAATCTCGCTACAACTGGCAACATACACACAATAAGTAATAAAGCCGATCCTTTGTAAAATTGATCGGCTTTTAATTTATTCAGCTGACCAGATAAAATTGCACGCCCAAAAGACATCCAAAACATTGCTGTAGGAACTAATACCAAACAAAATACGGCATAAACCAAAAGACAATTTGTCGCACTATCCCATGTTTCCGCAGGAAAAATACCCGCAGCAAAAAGTAATGCTTTTGGGTTTTTTAATGTCGCGAAAAATAATTGACGTGGTCGAATAGAAGTGTGACGCTGATTATGCTGTTCTAAGTAAGAAAGCTTCCATAAACGGAATGCAAGCCACAACACATATGCTGCACTAAAAAAATGCAAAATAGTAATAAGATGTGGCCATGTTGGCGAACACAAATGAATAAACAATGCCCACAAGCTTATTGCATACAGATAGCCTAATAGCTGGGTAGGAATAAAGAGGCTTGTTTTTGCTATACCTTGCTGATGTGCCGAACTAGCCAACAATGCATTGGTTGGTCCAGGAATCATCAATACCGCAATTACAGCTAAAGTAAAAAGCCAACTTTCTATCATCTATGTACATGTTCAACTATGTTTAAGCTGCACACATTAAACGAATGTTATGAAAAATAACAAGATATTGACTTTTTAAAAATAAAACTCACGAGGTCATTTTCACTCAATAATTTCCTTATATTATTGTTTTTATTTATTTTAATTGTGAAACATTTGCTAATATTTTCACTCTGTTATTTGCATAAAGCCCTATAACAGAGTGAAATTTCAATTATGAAGTTGCTTTATTTCGTACAATAATTGGGCAAGATTTAAATTGAGCAGATTGAACAATAGCTTCTTGCTCACCCAATAATTTCGAAATTTCTGTTTTTTGGGTATTTGAAGATTGCCCCATATTGACAGAAATACTTGGTCCAAAGCCCCAACCACCGCGTCCCCATCCACCGCCGAGTCCAACCCCAACACCCATACCTGTACGTTTCGCTGGCTGCACACCATTATCTAAATGTTGCTGAATGCGATTATATTCTGCCTGAAGTTGCTGACAATTTAATGCCTGAAACTGCGTAGGTGAAACATAAGTAGGTTTCGTTGTTGTTGCACATGCACCTAAAAATAAAGTACTGCTAGCAACTAAAAAAAGTGGGAGCACTTTCATATTATTATCTCGAATGTTGTTCTAGCTCATTGAACAATAATTGATAAGCTTTAGTCAATTTATGTTCTGTTGCTAAATAAATGAGTGGTAAGTTTTTATGATGCGATTCTTTCATAATAATTGAAGGTGGCAACATACTTTCTAAAACAGGTAGACCTTCATCTTTTAGCTGTTGCACAACTTCTTTAGGTAACTTCGCTTGATGTTGATATTGATTGACCACAATTCCCTCAATTGAAAGTCGATCATTATGATCATCTTGAGTTTCCAAAATATTTTCAATAAGCGTATATAAAGCTCGCTTAGAAAAAACATCACAATCGAAAGGAATAAGCACCCGATCTGCGGCAATAAGTGCTGACAAAGTAAAAAAATTAAATGCAGGCGGTGTATCTATAAAAATTCTATCGTAATGCCCTTCTAATTGTTGTAAGGCATCTCTGAGTTTATAAATTTTATGCTTCGATTCTAATGCATGTGCCAAAGCACCTAAACTAGGACTTGCAGGAATAACATCTAAACTTTTAAATGGTGATTGGTGAACAAATGCATCTAAACCTTTAGATCTATTTTTTAAAATATTTCCTAATGCATTTCCAATTAAACCTTTACTTTGATTTGTACCCAAAACTTCATCAAAATAATTTTCAATGTTAGGCTCTAAAGCAGGCTTATCTGTGGAATATGTTGCGTCATCACCTAATAAATATTGGCTAGAGTTGGCTTGGGGGTCTAAATCTATAACGAGTGTTTTAAAACCTTCATTTCCACTAATTGCTGCCAAATTTACCGCAATACTTGATTTTCCAACCCCACCCTTTTGATTAAAAATAACCCTTATTAGCATAAGACTCCCCCCAAATTTATTTTTATGTCATGCATGTAGATTAAGCTACATGCATTTTCACCAACAAGAAAGTCTAATAATCATCCAAATACAGGTTTCACTAAAACAAGACCATAAATTGCAACAAAAGCAACCAATGCAATAACCCATCCTGCTTTACGTTGAACCAGTAAAATTGTTTCATCTTTTTTATAGGCTTTAATTAAAGAAGAAACCATCACCAAAAACAGTACAACTTTGGCATAAAACCAAGTTTCTACCTGAAAGTCTTTCATCACCAATAAGGCAACGCCTGTGAATACAACAATGGTTAAAGATGAATGCTGAAGCGCAACAAAAAGCTTTCTTGAAGATTGATTTGGCTGATTGTTTTCTACACCTTTAAATAGTGTCATTCCACGTAAAAGAATAACCACAAAAAGGAGTGCAATTCCTACAAGGTGTATTGAGGCAAGGAGTGTCGGATTCATCTCAATTCGTTCCTTTTAAGATGTTTTTGGTGCATGCGCACATTCAGGGCTTGAAGTATCTTGGTTTTTCCATTCATCGGCAATAAATGCATGAATCGCAAGTGCATGAATATTACCTGCGCCTAAAAGCTCACCTACTGCTGCATAAACTTTTTGGTGGCGTTGAACCAAACGTAATCCTGCAAAACACTCGCTCACAATAACAACTTTAAAGTGAGATTCTTTGCCAGGGAAATATCCACCATGACCTGAAGATTCATTTACAATTTCTAAATAGCTTGGCTCTAAAGTTTGTAAACGCTCATTAAGTTGCTGTTCTAAGCTCATATTCAATCTTCCAATAGTTCAAACGTCTTCATCTTTGAGTATAGCCTGTTATTGCTTTTCAAGAAAAATATAATAACGACAATACAAACTTGCATGATTACCAACTAAATTTTGCATATTTTTTCTACGAATAATAAAAAATATCTCTAAAATGGTTTTTATTTATGCAAATGATTAAAGTTTTTAAATAAAAATGTTGACCCTATTTTTTCATACTGTATTATACACGGCATGCGGGAATAGCTCAGTTGGTAGAGCATAACCTTGCCAAGGTTGGGGTCGGGAGTTCGAGTCTCCTTTCCCGCTCAAAATTTTTTCATTTAGTTTTTTATTTAAAAAACTTTATAGACTCCGCGGGAATAGCTCAGTTGGTAGAGCATAACCTTGCCAAGGTTGGGGTCGGGAGTTCGAGTCTCCTTTCCCGCTCCAGATTCTAAAAAAAGCCCTCATCTAAAGATGGGGGCTTTTTTTATGAAACTAACTATTCATATACAAAATTAAATTCACATAATTTAGCAACCACAGCTACCTCTTTTTAAACCTGAAATAAATGCATTTTGTATCTATTCAGTTTTCTTTTTACACTTAAATTTCACTCTCACCCACTCAATAAAACAATGGCTTGGCCATTACCCAGTCACTAATTTCAATAGTGAATATCCATCTCAAAAATTCTGCAAACCAACTGATTAAACATTCAACATAATTACATCTTTCAAAAGAATGTTCGCTTTTCAATATTTTGAAGACTGTGTATAACAATGAACCAGTAAGTAAAAATCAGAAGCATAGGCAAAATGCTGTAAAAAGCGTTAAACTATGCAACCATTTAATGAATTTAAACGTCATTAGTGACTTAAAAAAGGTGAAGGTTGATGCCGCTCAATACTGTTGAAGAGCTTGTAGCAGATATCCGTGCAGGAAAAATGGTTATCCTGATGGATGACGAAGATCGTGAAAATGAAGGCGACTTAGTTATTGCTGCTACTCACGTTCGTCCAGAAGATATCAACTTTATGATTACGCATGCTCGTGGTCTTGTATGTTTAACTCTAAGTAAAGAACGCTGCCAGCAGCTTAATCTACCTCTTATGGTCGATGCGAACGGCGCTCAGCATGGTACAAACTTCACTTTATCTATTGAAGCTGCTCAAGGTATTTCGACAGGTATTTCACCTGCTGAACGAGCGCATACAATTCAGACTGCAGTAGCAGCACATGCAAAGCCTGCTGACATTGTTCAACCAGGTCATATTTTCCCACTTATGGCTCAGCCAGGTGGTGTATTACACCGTGCAGGTCATACAGAAGCAGGCTGCGATTTATCTCGTTTAGCTGGCTTAGAGCCTGCATCTGTAATTTGTGAAATTATCAATGAAGATGGCACGATGGCACGTCGTCCTGACCTTGAAGTTTTTGCAGAAAAACATGGTTTAAAAATTGGTACTATTGCCGATCTTATTCACTACCGCATGACCAATGAGCAAACGGTAGAACGTATTGATCAACAAACACTTGATACTGAATACGGTACATTTGAACTTTTCCGCTATCGTGAATTAGGTAATCCTGATATTCATTTAGCATTAGTAAAAGGCGAGCCAAAAGAAGGCGTGACCACTGTTCGTGTTCATGGTTTTAATCCAACACGTGATTTACTTAAAATCAATAAGCAAGATGGCGAGCCTGCTTGGAACTTAGATCGTGCTTTAAAAGAAATTTCGAACAGCGATCGTGGTGTTTTAGTTTGGATTGGTCAGCGTCATTTACAAGATTTAGGTCCAGCACTTGATGTGTTAACAACACCTAAAAATGTGAAATCGAATTCTGCTCTTTCACAGCAATATCAAACAATTGGTGTGGGTGCACAAATTCTTCGCGATTTAGGCGTAGAAAAAATGAAGTTATTAAGTTCGCCTTTACGCTTCAACGCATTATCTGGTTTTAATTTAGAAGTGGTGGAATACATCACAGCACAACAAACATCTTAAGAAATAATCGAGGTTGTTATGGCTATTCGCCGTATTGAAGGTATGTTACATCTCGCTAGCGAAGGCCGTTATGCGATTTTAGTTGGGCGTTTTAACAGCTTTGTTGTTGAACATCTGTTAGAAGGTGCAATTGATACATTGAAACGTCATGGCGTATCAGAGGATAATATCACTGTTGTTCATGCACCAGGTGCTTGGGAACTTCCTGTTGTTGCGAAAAAACTTGCAGCTTCAAATGGTTTCGATGCAATTATTGCGCTAGGTGCAGTGATTCGTGGTAGCACGCCTCACTTCGATTTTGTTGCTGGTGAATGTGCCAAAGGTTTAGGCGTTGTTGGTCTAGACACAGGCTTACCAGTAATTAATGGTGTATTAACTACGGATAGTATTGAACAAGCGATTGAACGCTCTGGTACAAAAGCAGGTAATAAAGGTGGCGAAGCTGCCCTTACTGCGATTGAAATGGTTAACTTGTTAAAGGCTATTTAAAGCATGTCGCAAACACTTCAAGCTACTTATGCAGCAAAACGTAAAGCACGTCGCTTTGCTGTACAAGGAATTTATGAATGGCAAATGAGCCACAATCCAGTACATGAAATTGAGGCACGTACACGTGTTGAAAATGCCATGCACAAAGTGGATCTTAGCTATTATCATGAATTGCTCACTCAAGTGGTTGCAAATCATGAAGCGTTAGATGCGCTATTAATTCCTGTATTGGATCGCGAGCTTAGCGCATTAGATGGCGTTGAACTTGCGACCCTTCGTCTTGGCGCATATGAATTGAAAGAACATCTTGAAATTCCATACCGCGTTGTTTTAGACGAAGCAATTGAGCTTGCTAAACACTTTGGTGGTGCAGACAGTCATAAATACATCAATGGTGTATTAGATCGTTTAGCAACTACTTTACGTGAAGCAGAAAAACAACAAGCTAATTAATTTTAAGTAGTTTCGTTGTATGGCTGAGTTTTCTATCATTGACACTTATTTTAATCGAAAGGCTTTCTCGTCAGTCGATTTAGGTGTGGGTGATGACTCAGCCTTGCTCTCTCCTCCTCCACAGCAACAATTGGTCATTTGTGCCGATACACTCGTTGCAGGAAGACATTTTCCTTTAGATACAGATCCACATGCAATTGGCTGGAAATCTGTTGCCGTAAATTTATCTGATATTGCAGCTATGGGCGCAAAGCCTCACAGCATATTACTCGCATTGAGCTTACCCCAAATTGATCATGACTGGCTTAAAGGTTTTAGTCAGGGTTTATACGATTGTTGCGATCAATTTGGTGTAAGTTTAATTGGTGGTGATACCACTCAAAGTCCCCATTTAACGATTTCTGTTACAGCGCTTGGCTGGGTAGATACAGGACAAGGTGTTCTACGTTCAGGCGCACAAGTTGGCGACTACATTTGTGTCAGTGGACAAGTTGGCGATGCGGCTTTTGGCTTAAAGCATCGTGATCATCCACTGAAAAAACGCTTAGATTATCCAACACCACGTTGTGCCTTAGGACAAAGCTTAAAAGGCTTAGCCAACAGCATGATTGATGTATCTGATGGCTTAGCTCAAGATCTCGGGCACATTTTAAAAGCATCCAATGTTGGGGCTAAAATTGATCTTCATCAATTACCTATAGATATTTCATTAAAAGAATTACCACTAGAACAGCAATGGCAATATGCACTTGCAGGCGGTGATGATTATGAATTGTGCTTTACAATTAGCCCAGAAAATCATGCTAAACTTTTGCAACAACAACTCGATATAAATATCAGCACCATTGGGCAAATTACAGAACATAAAGAATTATGCTTTGTCCAAAATGGCACAACAAAGACATTAAAATTTAATGGATATCAACACTTTGCATAAGCCTGCAATCAACTTTAAAGAGATGTCTTGGAAAAATCGTTTTATCGTCTTTTGTGGCGTCGGTTTTGGTTCAGGACTATCACCCAAAGCACCTGGTACAGCAGGTTCTGCTTTCGCTTTATTATTTGTGCCTATCTGGCTTGCAATTGGATTTTTCAACTCCATTTTAGCCATGCTTGTAATGTCTTTAGTTGGCATCTATATTTGCGGACAAACAGCAAAAGTCATGAATGTCCATGATGATGGTCGTATTGTCTGGGATGAGTTTGCAGGTCAATCAATTACATTTTTACCACTCATTTATTTGGGACAAATGAGTTGGTTATGGTTATTAGTTGGTTTTGCACTATTCCGCTTATTTGATGTTTGGAAACCATGGCCAATACGTGTGATTGATCGCCAAGTCGGTGGTGGTTTCGGTATAATGTTCGACGATATTATTGCAGGTCTATGGGCGGCAATATGTATTCTTGCGTACCTCTATATTTCAATGGCTTAAGCCAAATTTTCAAGGTGTATTATGTCAACTTCTGTGATTATTCTTGCTGCAGGTAAAGGAACTCGAATGCGTTCGAGCTTACCTAAAGTATTGCAGCCACTCGCAGGACGCCCTTTACTTGGTCATGTCATTGAAACTGCAAAAAAATTAGATGCAAAAAACATCATCACCATTTATGGTCATGGTGGTAACTTAGTACAACAAGCATTTGCACATGAAAATGTTCAATGGGTAGAACAAACCGAACAGCTTGGCACAGGTCATGCAGTAAAAGTTACGTTACCAGTACTTCCTAAAAATGGTATTTCACTTATTCTTTCAGGTGACGTACCTTGCATTACCCAAGAAACACTTGAGAAGCTTCTTAATGTTTCACGTGAAACAGGTATTGGACTTGTAACACTTACACTTCCAGATGCAACTGGCTACGGTCGTATTGTGCGTGAAAATGGTAAAATTCAAGCCATTGTTGAACATAAAGATGCATCTAGTGAACAACATAAAATTAAAGAAATTAACACAGGTATTTACTGTGTTAGCAATGCGAAATTACATGAATGGTTGCCTCGCTTAAGTAACAACAATGCTCAAGGTGAATATTACCTGACTGATATTGTTGCTATGGCAATTGCAGATGTTTTAGAAGTTGCATCAGTTGAACCACTTATGCCATTTGAAGTTGAAGGCGTAAATGATCGACTTCAACTTGCGGCCTTAGAACGCGAGTATCAAGCAGACCAAGCTAAAAAATTGATGCAACAAGGCGTTCATTTAATTGACCCTACTCGCTTTGATTTGCGTGGTTCACTAAAAGTTGGGCAAGATGTTCGTATTGACATTAACGTGATTATTGAAGGTGATTGCGAGCTTGGCAACAATGTAGAAATTGGCGCGGGTTGCATCATTAAAAATACTAAAATTGCTTCAGGTACTAAAGTTCAACCATATAGCGTATTTGATAATGCTGTTGTGGGTGAAGATGCTCAAATTGGTCCATTTGCACGTTTACGCCCAGGTGCGCAACTTGCAAACGAAGTCCATATTGGTAACTTTGTTGAAGTTAAAAATTCAAGCATTGGATTAGGTTCAAAAGCAAACCACTTTACTTACCTTGGCGATGCTGAGGTTGGCGCAGGTTCAAATATTGGTGCAGGTACAATTACCTGTAACTACGATGGCGCAAATAAATTCAAAACCATTATTGGCGATAATGCCTTTATTGGTTCAAACAGCTCACTTGTTGCTCCTATTCAAATTGGCAATGGTGCAACAGTTGGTGCAGGCTCTACAATCACTCAAGATGTTGCAGAAAATAGCTTAGCTGTAGAACGTTCTAAGCAATTTGCTAAAGAAAATTATCAACGTCCACAAAAGATTAAGAAATAAGAGGAATTCACTATGTGTGGTATTGTCGGTGGCGTTGCAGAACGTAATATTAGTAATATCCTTATTGAAGGTTTAAAGCGCTTAGAATACCGTGGCTACGATTCAGCAGGTTTAGCTTTAATTAATCAAGGGCAAGTGCTTCGTGAACGTCGCGTTGGTAAAGTTGCCAATTTAGCAGATGCTGTTTCAGAATCTCAAATTTCAGGTGCGCTTGGTATTGCGCACACACGTTGGGCAACTCACGGCAAACCAACTGAAGAAAATGCTCATCCGCATACTTCTGGTCAGGTTGCTGTTGTTCACAATGGTATCATCGAAAATTATCAAGAACTTAAAGATGATTTAATTGCTCGTGGCTACATCTTCACATCACAAACCGATACTGAAGTGGTTGCTCACTTAATCAATGATACACTAAAAACATCAAAAGATTTATTAGAAGCTGTACGCAAAGTAGTACCACAGCTTAAAGGTGCTTATGCACTTGGTATCGTACATACAGATCATCCTGATGAATTAATTACAGTTCGTGAAGGCTCACCACTTGTGATTGGTGTAGGCATTGGCGAGAACTTTATCAGCTCTGATCAACTCGCACTCCTTCCAATTACCAACCGTTTTATCTATCTTGAAGAAGGTGATATTGCACGTTTAACACGTAATTCTATTGAAGTATTTGTTGATGGTGTCATTGTCGAACGCCCTGTAAAAGAACTTGATGCAACAGTAAGTAATGCATCAAAAGGTGAGTATAAGCACTACATGCTCAAAGAAATTTATGAGCAACCTGAAGCAATTAAGCAAACGATTTCACAAGCATTAAATGGCAATGCACTTCGTGAAGATTTCTTAGCTTCTGCAATTGAAGATTTCTCGAATATTCAGCAAGTTCAAATTATTGCTTGTGGTACAAGTTACCACGCAGGCATGATCGCAAAATATTGGTTCGAGCAACTAATTGATCTGCCTTGCCAAGTTGAAATTGCGAGTGAATTCCGCTATCGCTCACCTGTAATTGTAAACAACACACTTTATGTGTGTATCTCTCAATCGGGTGAAACAGCAGATACTTTAGCTGCACTTCGTGACACACAAAAACGTGCTGCAACTAAAGGCTTAAACATCACAACAATGACGATTTGCAACGTCGCAACATCTTCAATGGTACGTGAAACCAATCATAGCTTATTGACGCTTGCAGGTCCTGAAATTGGCGTTGCATCAACAAAAGCATTCACGACTCAGCTTGCTGCTTTAATGCTACTTGTATTGAAAATTGGTCAAATTAAGCAAACAATTTCAGAAGATCAAATTACAAAAATTGTGACTGAACTTTGGCATACACCAAAAGTTATTTTAGATACCTTGCAAAATGATAAAGAAATTTTGCGCTTGTCTGAACTCTTTGTTGAAAAGCAACACTGCCTATTCTTAGGTCGTGGCACACACTTCCCTATTGCATTGGAAGGCGCTTTAAAACTTAAAGAAATTTCATATATTCATGCTGAAGGTTATGCAGCAGGCGAACTTAAACATGGTCCACTTGCTCTTGTAGATAACGACATGCCTGTTGTTATTCTTGCGCCTAAAGATGACATGCTAGATAAGCTAAAATCGAATATGGAAGAAGTTCAAGCACGTGGTGGTGAACTTTTTGTATTTGCAGATGAACATAGCGGTATTAAAGGCAAAGATCGTCAACACGTGGTAAACGTACCTACAGTTGATCCAATTCTTGCGCCAATTGTTTACAGTATTCCTGTGCAATTACTGTCTTATCATGTTGCAGTACTTCGTGGTACTGACGTAGACCAACCACGTAACCTTGCAAAATCTGTGACTGTTGAATAATTGAATAAAGGGCTGGATTTTCCAGCCTTTTTTCTAAAGTTGGAAATAGAAATGACAAAACTCACTTGCTTTAAAGCCTATGATATTCGTGGCAAACTTGGCACAGAACTGAATGAAGATATCGCCTATAAAGTAGGTCGTGCTTACGGTCAAATTTATCAACCCCAGACTATTGTTGTTGGCTGTGACATTCGCTTAACTAGTGAAGATTTAAAGCAAGCAACGATTAAAGGCTTAAATGATTCAGGCGTAAATGTTTTAGATTTAGGCATGACAGGTACTGAAGAAGTTTATTTCGGAGCTTTCCATCTTGATGTTCAAGGTGGTATCGAAATTACAGCAAGTCATAATCCTATGGACTATAACGGCATGAAATTAGTCCGTGAAAATGCACGCCCAATTGGTGCAGATTCAGGTCTAAAAGAAATTCAAGCACTTGCTGAATCAGGTCAATTTAAAGAAGTTACTAAAAAAGGTAAAACTGAAAAATACAATATTTTGCCTGAGTTTATCGATCATTTGATGACATACATTGACCCTGCAAAAATTAACCCATTAAAACTTGTTGTAAATGCCGGTAATGGTGCAGCAGGACATGTGATCGATGCAATTGAAGATAAATTTAAAACACTCAATGTGCCTGTAGAATTTATTAAAATTCACCATGAAGCAGATGGTACGTTCCCGAATGGCATCCCTAACCCAATTTTAGTTGAAAACCGTGATAGCACGCGTAAAGCTGTTCTTGAGCATGGTGCAGATATGGGGATTGCATGGGATGGTGACTTTGACCGTTGTTTCCTTTTCGATGAAAAAGGGCAATTTATCGAAGGCTATTACATTGTAGGTTTACTCGCACAAGCATTCTTACTGAAACAATCAGGCGAGAAAATTGTTCACGATCCACGCTTAGTTTGGAACACACTTGATATTGTTGAACAATTCAAAGGTGAAACAGTCCAATCTAAATCTGGTCATTCTTTCATTAAAGAAAAAATGCGTGAAGTAAATGCAGTTTATGGCGGTGAAATGTCTGCACATCACTATTTCCGTGATTTTGCCTATTGTGACAGCGGTATGATTCCTTGGTTATTGGCGGTTTCTGTACTTTCAGAAACACAAAAACCATTATCATCACTTGTTGAAGAAATGATTGAAAAATTCCCTTGTTCAGGTGAAATCAACTTTAAAGTTGCGGATACACAGGTAACCATTCAAAAGATTTTTGATCATTTTGCAGATCAAAATCCGACTATTGATAAAACGGATGGTGTGAGTTTAGATTTTGGTTCTTGGCGTTTAAACGTGCGTGCTTCTAATACAGAGCCACTATTACGTTTAAATATAGAAAGCCGTAAAGATAAAAATCCTAAACCAATGCAAGCTTATGTTGATGAGCTTACACAGCTTATTCAGTCTTAATTTTTAGACTAATCCCACAATAAAAAAGAGCCTTAAAGGCTCTTTTTTATTGTGGGATTAAATCATTAATCACGATATCCATTTGGATTTTGTTTTTGCCAATTCCAGCTATCGGCAAGCATATCTTCCAAACCAAATTTTGGTGTCCAACCTAACTCTTTCACTGCACGTGCATTATTCGCAAATGTCGTTGCAACATCACCCTCTCGACGTGGTGCAAACTCAAATGGAATTTCAATACCATTTACTTTTTCAAAGGTATTTTTAATTTCTAATACTGAACAGCCATTGCCCGTACCAATATTCCAAGCACGGCAACCTTGAGCATTTAAGCGATTATTTAAAGCGCATAAATGTGCATTTGCTAAATCGACCACATGAATATAATCTCGCACGCCTGTGCCATCTACTGTGTCGTAATCATTGCCAAAAATAGACAATTTTTCACGACGACCTACCGCAACTTGCGTCACATAAGGCATTAGATTATTTGGAATACCTTGTGGATCTTCGCCCATTAAACCACTTTTATGTGCACCTACTGGGTTAAAATAACGTAATAATGCAATCGACCAACGCTCATCTGCTTGAGCAAGTTTTTCTAATAACTGCTCAACAATAAGTTTGGTATAACCATAATTATTACTTGGCATACCTGTTGGCATATCTTCATTGAGTGGAGATACATTGCTTTCATCATATACAGTTGCAGACGAACTAAAAACTAAATTGAAGACATTGGTCCGCTCCATTGCTTTCACTAAGCTAATAGAGCCTGAAATGTTATTTTCAAAATATTTCAAAGGAACTTGCTGGCTTTCACCCACTGCTTTTAAACCCGCAAAATGAATCACCGCATCAATGTTATAATTTTGAAAGATCTGATCTAAAATTGCTTGATCAAGAATATCGCCCTCTACAAAATCTACAGATTTTGAAGTTAGTGTTTGGACTCGGTTCAAAGCTTCTTTTGAGCTATTTGATAAATTATCAAGTACAACAACTTCATGTCCTGCATTTAATAGTTCAACACAGGTATGTGAACCAATATAACCTGCACCACCTGTGACTAAAACTTTAGACATGCTCTTTCCCCATCAAAATATGTATTAACCCTTGTGTCGATGCATCAAGGGTCGATAAATCGGTTTGTTCACCATTCAAAATTGGAAGTAATTGATTGGCAATTTCTTTGCCCTTTTCAACACCCCATTGATCAAATGGATTGATATTCCAAAGCACAGATTGCACAAAAACTTTGTGTTCATACATCGCAATGAGCATACCTAAACTATAAGGATTCAACTCTTGCATTAAAATAGTCGTACTTGGCTGATTACCAACATATTTTTTATATTCAGGTAAATCTGCAACTTCATTTTGATCAAGCGCTTCATTACCAAAAGCAAGTAAACGTGATTGTGCTAAACAGTTTGATAATGCCAAATGATGCTGTTCAACTAACGCATCTGCATTATCAACATAGGTAAATTGCTGACTGTTATAACGATTTACAGGTGCAATGAAATCACTGCTCACCGACTGCGTACCTTGATGTAATAATTGATAAAAGGCGTGTTGAGCATTTGGTCCCACTTCACCCCAAACAATTGGGCAAGTATCAAACTCGACTTTTTCACCGCTGCGTTGAATCGACTTACCATTCGATTCCATTTCCAATTGCTGTAAATACGATGCGAAATATTTTAAACGACCATCGTATGGCAACACTGCATGGGTTTGAATATCTAAAAAATTATTATTCCAAGCACCCAACAAGCCCATTAAAACTGGAATATTTTGATCAAAAGAAGCCGATTGAAAGTGCTGATCAATGGCATAAGCACCTGCCAATAATTGCTTAAAGCCTTCCACACCGATCGTTAAAGCAATTGGTAAACCAATACACGACCATAATGAATAACGACCACCCACCCAATCCCAAAGTAAGAATTGATTTTCAGGGGCAATACCCCAAACGGTCATTTTTTCAGGTTTGGTTGAAACACCAATAAAGTGATGCTTTAAAATTTGCTGATCTTGCCCCAATGCTTTTTCTAGCCATAAACGTACAGTTTGCGCATTAGATAAAGTATCAATCGTGCCAAAAGACTTCGATGAAATAATAAATAGCGTTGTTTCAGGTCGTAGCTTATGCAATAAATCTGAGAGCTGACTTCCATCAATGGTCGAAACAAAATGTGTATTTAACGGCTTTGCTGTGGTTTTCTTAAAATCCGAAAGCGCGTGACTGACCATCAGTGGACCTAAATCAGAACCACCTACACCAATATTCACTACATCTTGAATGACTTCACCCGTTGAACCACGGTATTGCCCATCATGAATTTTATTCACCAAGGCATACATGCGATCTAACTGCTCATGCACTTGCTTGGCAAGTTCAGGATGCGTTTGGTCATGTTTAGGCAAACGAAGTGCCCAATGCATCGCAGCACGATGTTCTGTGTAATTGATTTGTTCAGTTGAAAATAAGCGTTTAATCCACGGCGTTAAATCTTGTGCATTTGCCCAAGCGACTAAAGCTTTTAATACCTTTTGATTAATACGATGCTTACTAAAATCAAAAACAATTGGAGCTAAAGACACAGAAAATTTTTGAAAACGTGTCGTTTCTTCAGCAAATAACTCTATTAAATGCTTTTTCTCAAATTCAGTTTTTAATGCTTGTAAATTCTGAATCACCGAATCTAAATTTTCGACTGGATAAGGATGAATTTTACCGACCATTAGCGCCCTACCCCCATATATGCAAACCCTTGAGCTTTAACATAACTTGGATCATAAATATTTCGACCATCCAAAATAAGCGGATGATTCATTGTTTTTAATAATGTTGAATAATCTGGACTCCAATATTGCTTCCACGCAGTTAATAAACAAAGTGCATGTGCATTTTGAGTCGCTTCATACTGGTCTGTACAATAAATTAAATCTGCACGGTGACCATATTGTTTTTCAATTTCAGCTAAAGCTTGAGGATCATGTAACTTCACAGTAACACCCTGTGCCCATAACGCTTTTAACATGGCATGAATTGGAGATTGTTGAATACGAGCTGTATTTTCTTTAAATGCCGCACCCCAAATTGCAACCGTTTTACCGTTTAAATCACCATGGTAATAGTTCCACAATTTGCGAAATAAAATCTCTTTTTGCTGCTCGTTAATGTCCCAAACTTGTGCCAATAACTGACTTTTCGTGCCTGTATCCGACACTGTATTCGACAAGGTTAAAATATCGTGTGAAAAGTTTTCACCACCAAAACCCGCACCAGGATATAAATATGATGCACCAATTCGACTATCTGCCGCCATACCTTGGCGAACATGCTCAATATCAATCCCTAATTTTTCTGCAACCACTGCAAGATCATTAATATAACTAATGCGTGTTGCCAACATGCCTGAAACACTCAGTTTAGTAAACTCAGCATCAAGCACAGGCATAAATAAGTACTGATGTGCCCGTGGAAAAAGTGGTCTTAATAACTCTTTAATTTTATTTTCACTACGCTCAGAAGATCGACCAACGATTAATTGTTCAGCTCGAACTAAACTTTGCAAGGCATTTCCTTCTTGAATGATATCGGGTAAATACACCCAATCATCTTCCGACAATACTTTTTCAAATTTCTCTGTACCATGAAGCCCTAAAGTTGAAGCATTAATCATTAATTTAGGATGAATAATTGGACGAAGCTTCAATTCTTTTAAAATTTCAATGCTTTGCGCTTCTTCAGTCGGATTAAAACTAAAGAAGTAAGCATCAATATCTAAAGGGATATGTGAAAAGTTGCAATAGGTCAAAAAACCATTTTCTTGTTGTTTATCAAGTAAACGTTTTACAGCTTCATCTTGCGTATAAGCTTGTTCTGTTGTTGGTTTTTTTAGTACATCACACCAAAATACTTGATGACCACACTCAGCCAACAACGCGGAAAATACGCCTGAATAAAGGGTTTGTCCAAATACGGCAACTTTCATAAAAGGTCCTTTTTTATAGTTTCAATTCTTTGATGAGATCCTTAAACGCTTCACCTAATTTTGGATGATCTACACCATAATGAAGTACAGCTTTTAAATAGCCAAGCTTGCTACCACAGTCAAAGGTTTGACCTTTCATACGATAAGCTTCAACAGTATCTGTTTCTTGCAACATCGCAATTGCATCGGTCAATTGAATTTCATTACCTGCACCTTTTGGTGTTTGTTCAAGTAATTGCATAATTTTTGCAGGTAAAATATATCGACCAACCACTGAAAGATTAGATGGTGCCGTACCCACAGCAGGCTTTTCAACAATGCCTTGCATTTGAATACTGTGACCTTCCGCAGGTGAAGATGCAACATCTACAATACCGTATTGATCTACCAAGTTATCAGGAACAGCTTCCACCATAATTTGAGATGCTTGAGTTTCGTTAAAACGCTGAATCATCAAACTTAAATCATTTGTTTCAGATGGATCTTTCACCAAAACATCAGGTAGAAGAACTGCAAAATCATCATCACCTACCACAGCTTTTGCACATAATACAGCATGTCCCAAACCTAGAGGTTGTGGCTGACGTACACTAATGACACTGACATGAGGTGGTAAAATTTCAGTAATTTCTTTGAGTAAATCAATTTTCTTTTTATTTTCTAAAGTTGTTTCTAGTTCAAAATTACGGTCAAAATAATTTTCAATAGATGCTTTTGATGAGTGTGTAACCAAAATAATTTGCTCAATCCCTGCAGCAACAGCTTCTTTCACTACATATTCAATTGCAGGACGGTCAACAACAGTCACCATTTCTTTTGGAATTGACTTACTTGCAGGTAGAAAACGTGTGCCCAAACCTGCAACAGGAAGAATGGCTTTTTTAATACTCATAACTTAACTCAAATATATTTATAGGATTAGTTTACCTGAATCTGATTACCACGCTGATAGCCATCGACATAATGTTCTAATTGGCTAAGCGCCCAATTCACATCATCTTCAACAGCTGAGAGCGATTCAATTCGATTAAATAATTTTAAAATTTCATCTAAAGCATAATGCTTTTCATACGATCTTAAAATACGGCTATGTTCTGTTGTTTCCGTATTTTCTTGGTCAATCAGTAATTCTTCATACAACTTTTCACCCGGACGTAAACCTGTATATTGAATTTCAATATCACCATCTTGAGTGTTTGCATCTTTCACTTTTAAACCGCTGAGTGAAATCATTTGGCGTGCTAAATCCTGAATACGTACAGGCTGTCCCATGTCTAATAAGAACACATCACCACCTTTACCCATTGCACCTGCTTGAATAACCAACTGTGATGCTTCAGGTATGGTCATAAAGTAACGTGTCACTTCAGGGTGAGTCACGGTAATTGGTCCACCTTTAGCAATTTGCTGTCTAAATAAAGGAACAACTGAACCAGATGAACCCAAAACATTACCAAAACGAACAATGCTAATTTGCGTTTGATTTTGTGCCTCAGCCATTGCCTGACAATACAACTCAGCCAAACGTTTTGAAGCACCCATCACATTGGTCGGACGCACCGCTTTATCTGTCGAAATTAAAACAAAGGTTTCAACGCCCTGTTTGACAGCTGCATTTAAGCTAAAAGCTGTACCCACTGCGTTATTTTTCAAGCCTGCAATTGGGTTGCATTCTACCAATGGCACATGCTTATATGCCGCTGCATGATAAACTGTTTGAACTTGGTATTGCTGAATCACACGTTCCAGTTTCATCTGATCAAGCACTGTGCCCAAAATAGGAACGATGTCTGCATTTGATAATAAACGTAATTCTTTTTCAATTTGATACAGTGCAAACTCTGTCATTTCATAAATAATCAGCATATTCGGCTGATTTTTAATAATTTGGCGACACAGCTCTGAACCAATTGAACCGCCTGCACCTGTTACCATCACCACTTTATTTTGAATATTTTTTGCTAATAATTCAGGTACAGGTGGAACAGGATCACGACCTAATAAATCAATAATATCAACTTCTTGGATATCAGAAATGCGGACTTCACCATCTACAAGACGAGTTAAACTAGGAAGCTCTGTAATTTTAAGATGGGTTGGTTCTAAAAATTTAATAATTTCGCTTTTACGCTCACGACCGACCGATGGCAATGCAATTAAAATTTCATCAACCGTGTCTTTCTTTAAAATTTTTAAAGCGTGTTTGGCATTATGGACTTTTAAACGCCCTACCATTTGACCCGATAAAGATGAATTATCATCAATAAAAAATACAGGTAAATGTTCATCTGACTTATTTAAAAGTGCAGCAATTTGTTGACCGGCAAAACCTGCACCATAAATCGCCACACGTTTACGCAGTACATCTGACTGAAAATGCGAACGTACCACAAAACGAATTACACCGCGGCTAAACCAAATCCATGCAAACATCATGAAACCAAACATGAGCGGAATAGACATTGGAATAAATGCAGGCGTTAAATATGCCAAAAGATATAAAGCAAAAACGGTTAAAGATGTCGCAAGTGCTAATTTAGCAATAAGTGCTTCATTAAAGGTGCGAACAATAAACTTATAAACACCACATGCCACCAAAATCAAACTGGCAATCGCAGCAACCCACAGCGGACCAAATGGGATATTTGGCACAGCTTCTACACCTAAATTCACCAAACGAATGGCATAACATAGCCAAATCAGGATGGGGAAAATAAGAAAATCCATCAGCACCAAGAAGCTTTGCTTCACAATACGAGGTGCTGTAGATAGTGGCAGAATGATTGATTTCACAGAGTAAGATTCGATCCAAGCATGTGTTGTACTAATAAAATAAATTGCGAGCTTTCAACACTATTTTAAATGTTATACGCCAAATGATTATACCTGAGTTCATCATTTGGCGAATCTTTTTAGATTTGAGCAATCACCTGTTGAATCGCATTCACCGTTTTTTGAATACTGTCTTCAGATAATGTCGGATGAACCAAAAACATTAAACTTGTTTCACCCAATGCTTTTGCATTTTTTAAAGGTTTTTCAGGACGCCAATTTGTACCATCAAATGCATTTTCCAAATACACTTCAGAGCAAGAACCACTAAAACATGGCACATTGAGCGCACTAATTTCCGCCATAATGCGATCACGTGACCAAGCTTCAGGCAAAGCATCTGTATTGACTTGCACATAGCATTTATACGCAGCATGTACATAATCAGCCGATGGTTTTGCAACAGTGAAATATGGACTGTTTTCAAATGCCGACTGAATACGTGCCATATTGGCATTACGTTTTGCAGTCCATTCAGGCATTTCAACAAGCTGTAAACGACCAATTACCGCTTGCATTTCCATCATGCGCCAATTAGTACCAAATGAATCATGCAACCAACGAAAACCCGGTGGGTGTTGTTTGTTATAAATACTGTCGTAATTTTTACCATGGTCTTTATAAGACCACATTTTTTTCCAAAGCGTTTCATCATTGGTGGTAACCATACCGCCTTCACCACCTGTGGTCATAATCTTATCTTGGCAGAAAGACCATGCTCCAATATGACCAATTGAACCTGCAGGCTGACCTTTGTACATTGCACCATGCGCTTGAGCACAATCTTCAATCACGAAAATGCCTTTTTCTTCTGCCAATTGCATGATTGGATCCATATCACACATCCAACCTGCCAAATGCACACAAATAATGGCTTTGGTCTTTGGTGTAAGTACCGCTTCAATCGTACGACGTGAAATATTTTGTGAATCAAGTTCAACATCCGCAAAAATCGGGTTTGCCCCTGCGGTCACAATTGAACTTGCCGATGCTAAGAAAGTACGTGAAGTGACAATCACATCATCGCCTGCACCTACACCCAGTGCTTTTAATGCAACATCCAATGACACCGTACCATTTGCTACGGCTACTGCATATTTTGTCCCTGCAAATTGCGCAAATTCCTTTTCAAATTCGCGACATTCTTGACCCGTCCAATAATTCACTTTATTCGACAACAGAACTTTTGATACCGCGTCTGCTTCTGCTTGAGTAAAGCTTGGCCACGGTTCAAATGCAGTATTTAACATGGATTTTTCCTAGTTTAAAATTTATTTTGGTTCGACAATTCGAGCCGGATTGCCAACCACAGTAACACCTGCAGGTACGCTTTTCGTCACGACAGCACCCATACCTACAATTGCACCTTCTCCAATTACTAAAGGCTTTTCAGGTGTTCCCTGTTTAATTACAGCACCTGCACCTATATAAGCATGATCTTCAATATGAATATTGCCGTTACATTTTACGCCTGGTGCAAAGGTAACGAAATCACCAATAACACAATCATGCTCAACATAACTATATAAATTGGCGTGGAAGCATTTTCCGATTTTAATATTTGAAGTAATGCTAACAAATGGGCTAATTGCACAACCTGTGGCAATCTTTGTTTCATCCATCAACACGGCGTTATCTGCAAATACAGACCACAATGCAATACCATCTTCATTTAAACGATTTGCTATTTTTTCACGCACACGACTATTTGCAATCGCGATGAGAACCGATTTTTCTGATGCTTGTTCTTTTAAAAATTGCGCATAGTTCATTGCCCGATGACCATTCACCATGGCAACGTCCGTCAGTGCATCATCAATAAAGACAATTTCTGATGCATCTTGTTCTTGTGCTAATTGCTGGCGTGACAGTTGTTGACGGGCAATAGGCATAAGACTACGTCCACATCCTGAAACACCATACACCGCATAGAGTTTAGTCATTTTTATGTTCCACAGTACCTGTGAATTTACTCATGGTTGCTTCGCCTTCAGCACTAATATCATCTTTTGCGAGCACTTTCTTCACTGTTTTTAACATGATTTTGAAATCGAGCCAAAGCGATTGATTTTCAACATACCATGTATCGAGTTCAAATTTATTTTCCCAAGAAATCGCATTGCGCCCATTCACTTGCGCATAACCTGTAATTCCGGGGCGAACATCATGACGTTTCGACTGTTCTTCATTATATAAAGGCAAATATTCCATGAGTAATGGACGTGGTCCAACAATGCTCATATCACCTTTAATCACGTTCCAAAGTTCGGGCATTTCATCCAAACTTGTTGCGCGAAGCATTTTCCCAAAAGGGGTTAAACGCTCACTATCAGGTAACGGATTGCCATTCGCATCAACAGCATCCTTCATGGTTCGAAACTTAATCATTTCAAATGGTTTACCATGCAAACCCGGACGCACTTGACGAAAAAGTACAGGTGAACCCAAATTCTTTTTGACTTTGTGAGCCACAATAAAATAAACAGGCGACAATAAAATCAATGCGATAGATGCAATCACAATATCGAGTAATCGTTTGATCATGGCAACATCCCCATCTCTGTCATCATATGCTTATTCACTTGATGTACATCGTATTTATTCAATGCAATTTCACGTGAATGCTGTCCCATATAACGAATGAGTTTTGGATCTTCAATGAAATATTGCATGGTGTACACCAAGTCATCGACCGATTTTACCCCAACCAAATAGCCATTTTGACCATGAATTACCGTTTCACGACAACCTGGTGCATCTGTGGTAATTATCGCTCGACCCATTGCCATTGCTTCTAAAACTGTGCGTGGCGTACCTTCTCTGTAAGATGGCAATACATACACAGAACTCTCCTGAATTGCAGAGCGTACGTCACTCAACTTACCCCAATAATTCACGGTTTTATCTGCCACCCAAGCATCTAGTTCAGCTTGAGAAATTGCAGATGGATTATCATCAATCCAACCGACCAAATGAAACTCGGCATCAGGATGTTTCGCTTTTACAATACGTGCAGCTTCTGCATATTCACGTACGCCTTTATCTCCAAGCAAACGTGCAATAAGTAAGAAAGATGCTTTAGCTTCGCCTTCATCATTTTCAGGCAATGGCATGACATCGAAATCTTGAACATTTACGCCTGAACCATTCACGACAACCGCTGGCTTTTTGGCATCAAGTAAATGCATATCTCGAAATAGTTTTAAATCATCAGGGTTTTGGAAAAAGACTTTATCAGCAAATTTCAAAGCTTGTGCATATAAGCCATGCACCATTTTTTGGAAAATACTACGCTTACCCGACTCCACATTTTGAAATGCATAACCAAGCCCCGTAATCAACGCAAAGCTATGTGGTACTTGTGCCAAACGAGCTGCAAATGTGCCGTAAATAACAGGTTTAATGGTATAAGACAACACATAATCGGGCTGAATTTGACGCATTAATGCAACCAAAGCCAATAAGGTTTTTAAGTCTTGAATTGGGTTTGTTCCTGTACGTTGCATGGGCACAGAATGAACCTGATAACCCATATTTTTGAGTTGTTCGAGCTCTTGAGGAAAGTCTGTTAAATCGGGCGCGCAAATATGTATTTCATAACCTTTTGCATGAATAGCCTCCAATAATTTGCCACGGAAATTCAAGACAGATGGTAAAAAGCTACTCACCATTAAAAATTTCATCTGCTCTTACTCCACATTGCCAAATATTGTTGGCTCACGCTTTCAATGCCAAAATTCTGCTCCACACGTAAACGTGTTGCCTGTTTCAATTGCTGTTTTTCTTCAAGGGATGAATGCACATAAGCCAAAATTGCTTGCGCTAATGCATCTGCATCGCGTGGTGGAACAATCCAACCATGATCATTCACAATATATTTTGCATCGCCAACATCGGTACTGACACAAGGTAAGCCCGAAGCCATCGCTTCAACCAAAACATTCGGAAAACCTTCTGTAATCGAAGTCATTAAAAAGGCATCAATTGACCTATAAAACTCAGACATATTTGAAACTTGATCGAGCAATTGAACTTGGTTTTCATCTAAATGGTATTGTTCAAAATATTGCTGAATTTCAGGGTTTTCTAAGTTTGCCCCTGCCCCTGCAATTTTAAAAATGATCGGCTGATCTTTTAGTTTCGCAATCGTTTCAAATAAATATGGATAGCCTTTCGCAGTGTGATAACGCCCTGCAAAGCCAATAATAATAGGCTCGTGAAACTGTGGATTCGGCTGATATTTTTCTAAAACCACACCATTGGCAATAACAGCAGAATTGATATTTTTAAAACCAAATTTTTTATGCTGTTCTAACGATGAATGCGCACAATAAATAATACCTTCAGGCTTTTTCGCTAAAAATTTACTAAAAGCTAAAGCCACTTTTGTGCTAATAGACTCATCTTTGGGTGAAGCCAATGAGTGATGAATACCCCAAAAAACTTGAGGCTTATTCTTCATTTTTAATGTTGCAAGAGAACTCATCACATTGGCGTGATACATCCAACATTGCACAGTTTCGGGCGCTAAACTTTCAAGCAAATTACGTAATTGAGCTAAAACAGAAATACTATTTAAACCATTCCAACCCAAAGCATAATGAGATGAGCACATTGCCAAAGCATCTGCATAAACTTCGGAGGTTTTCATTAATGAAATAATGATGTGTTCACATTCATGCTGAGTTTGCTGAATCAAGCGAGACAGCATCATTTCTGCACCGCCAACGCCTGCAAAATTGGTAATCACATGAACAACTTTTTGCTTATTCAAGATGGGTTCTCCATCATGTTCAAATAGCGTTGAAGTACATTTTGCTTATGAAACTGCCTGCAATGTTGTTCAAACTCAGCATCGCTATAATCGACATAATTTTCAAATAATGCTTTTTTCATAGCTGAAGTCATTGCCGTTTCATCGTTACATTCAACCAATAAGCCGAATTTCGAATTCACTAAAATTTCCATTGGACCACTTGGGCAATTGGTGCTGACCACTTTAATTTTTGAAGCCAATGCCTGAATTAATACGCCCGGCAAACCTTCCCAATTTGAACTTAAAACGAATAAATCGGCATATTTAAAATATGCATATGGATTTGGGTCAAAACCTGCTAAATCAATCACATCGACCAAGTTTAAGTCTCGAATGAGTTGTTCAAGTTCGCTACGTAATTCACCCTCACCCAAAATAAGTAACCGAGTTTCAGGATGTTCTTGATGCAACTTTGCAAATGATCGAATGAGAAAACTAAAATTTTTCGCTTCGGTCAAACGCCCGACTGCCATCACCACTTTATTGTTTTCTTGAAAAAAGCGATGTGCTGTTGGTACTTTTAATTTTTCAAAATAAGCATCATCAATAACAGGGTTATAAATGGTGATTAAGTTTTGTTTTTGATACGCATAATATTCACGAAAATCTTCCAATACCCCGTTAGAAACACAGACCACTTGATCTGCCATTGGGTAGGTAAAATTCACTAAACTTTTTAAAATGAATTTCGATAATCCTTCATTTTTCATATTTTTAGAAGGTGTTGAAACTTCACGGAAAATCATTTTTGTTTTTACCCCTGCTAATTTTTTAGCAAAGGCACAAATCACATTGGTATGCGTTTGAGTTGCAACAACACAATCGTAATGTTCAGCTTGAAGCCTTTTTTTCAAAGGAAATAAAGCATTCACTACACGCCCACAATCAAAATTCACCAATTGAATTTTAGGGTTTACTTCAGGCAGTAATTTTCCTTTTTCACCATGAATATTACAAACTGCTAAATGAATATTTAGACCTTGCTCAACGAAACTATTCGCCAGTTGAATGACGGTACGCTCTGCCCCACCGCCACCAAGCGTGGGTAAAAAGAACATGACTTTATTCAGCATAACAAGACCTAAAAAAATATGAAATTAAGAGTGTTTTTGATTTTGCAATTCAATGGCACGTTGTACGCGTTCAGCATAGCCGTGGACATCCGCCAAGTCTGTATCACTTGCACAGGTCGCTTTAATTTTGGCTTGGTAATCTTCAAAACTTGATACCACTTTTGCAGGCACACCAATTGCCACAGAATTATCTGGAATGTCTTTAGTGACGACCGAACCTGCACCTATCACCACATCTGAGCCAATTGTAACACCCGGCATAATAATGGTATTTACCCCAATAAAAACGCGTGAACCTACAGTAATAGGTGCAAACTTTTGATAGCGCTTACCATGTTCATCTTTAACCAAACATGTACTGCCATCATGGGTAATAAATTTTACGCCCGATGTTACTGTTACATCATCACCAATCTTCACTAAAAATGGTTCTGAACCCCAGCTTCTAATATAAATTCGGCAACGCTCACCCACGACCACGCCTTTCTTACGTGAGTAAGCAACACTACCTTTTATAAAGAAATAAGCTAAATCAAAAACTTGGCATAAAATCGCTTTCAAAATTTTCATTACGAAAAACCTTTGATTTAGTGAGGGGAATTGAATTGAAACGGGTGATGTATCAATAAATACATAACAAAATCGAATGCACTTATTTTAACTGAAAATCTACTTTTCAGATATGACATGACCATTGAGGATATATGTATTGATGTCCGTTTGAATCGAATTATTCTTTTGACTTTTGTTGCAGTTTTTTCGCAGGTATTCCCACATACACACCTGCTTCCGTAATATTTTTACTGACCAATGAACAAGCCCCAACCACAACATCATCGGTAATATGTACACCATCTAATACAGTTACACGTGCGCCAAACCAAACATTTTGACCAATCTCAATGCCTTCTTTGGTAATGGCATCTTTGAACAAAATATCAGGATCATCAAATTTATGGTTACTCGCAATCATAATACTTTGCGTGCCAATGCGGGTGTTATCCCCTATTTTTAAGCCACCACAACCATTTAAAAATGACTTGGAATTGATGCTCACATCACGTCCAATTTCAACTTTTCCACCAAAGCATTTGATATAGCAACTTTCACCAATAAAACTGTTGTCACCAATGACCAATGAAGCCCCATTTTCCACAATTAGCGTGACATCATCACCAATGTAGACATTTTTACCAATGTGAACTTGCCCTGAAATATCTAGTTTTGTACGTTTTCCAAAGTATTTAAATTGGCTAGAAAATGCCATGTTATATAGGCTTTTTCGGCACAATGCAGAAAACCAATTGAGTACTTTTAAGCATTTAAAAAAGATCACTTTGGGTTTCTCCAAACCACGTACAAAATGGCAAAGTTATAGAAAATTAAAGACGCTGGCACAGCCAAAAGCATATACATTTTATTGTCTATCAACATATACAATGCTGCAAACAATGTAAATTTTATAATCAGTTCAACAATTTGCAATTTAAATAATTGTTGGCTATTTCGTTTTGCAATTAAATAAGCCGAACTTGGTGGATTACAAAATACCGCCCAATAACCTAATGCTAAAATTTGGAAATAGAGCGAAATACCCACCCAATGCTGACCAAAAATCATTAAATATAATGATTCAGGCAACACAAAAAACAGCGCAAAAAATGGCAGTGAAATCACACTTAAAAACACACTACTTTTTAAGGCTTCACATGGCGAATCTACATGTTTAAATTTACGAATGAAGAACTGACGAATGGTTTGCGACATTAAATTAATAGGTACGCGTAATGTCCGCTCAACTATCGAATAAAAACCAACGGCTTGATAACCAATAAAATGTGACACCACGTAATACGGCAAATTATGTGAAAAGCTGTTTAATAATGCATGTGGCGTATTGGAAAAAATGAAATCTTTGTAATTTTTATAACTGCTCCAACTCACTTGGTATAAACCGTGAATCGCTATATAAAATAAGACGGTAAATAACATAATCACCGAACTTACCGCATAGCTATTCACCAAGCTAATACTCATCAATAATGGCAAACTTAGCTGTGCCACCACCACAATTAAACTACGGTAAATATTTAAGCCAGCACAAAAAACTTCAGCTTCTTGGGAAAATTTATAATTATATAAACTTTGTAAAACAGTATTCGATAACACGCCAAAGCAAATGGCAAGAATCATCGAACAATCAAAAAAGAAGCTCAGAACTCCTGCCGATAATATGCAAAAAATAAAGGAAAAAACTGAACCCTCAAATATTAAACTTTTTTGATCTGCATCATCTGCGACAAGTTGCGCTTGATCTAAACGTAAATTGGCAATGGTGGAAAGTACACTCACTATTGCAAGTGCCACGCCATATTGACCAAAATCGTGTACAGAATATAGGCGCGTTAAAAAAGGAAGTGCGATAAATGTAATTATCGCACCCACTAATAAACTGGATGTAATTAATCCAATTGACTTATATTTTGAAACAAGCGTTCGAATGCTCATGTCAGATTTTTAACGTACCACTGCATTGCAAGTTGAATCCCTTCTGCAATTTTAAATTTCGGATCGTAAGCTAAATGATTTTGGATTTTCGCAATGCTTGCTTGAGAATGACGCACATCCCCTGCACGAAATTCACGATAAACCGCATCTTTCTTATAATTCACTGAATTTTCAACCAACGCAACTTTAATTGCATTGAACAAATCATTCAAAGTCGTACGGTCGCCCACAGCAACGTTATAAACTTGATTTTTCGCATCTTCATTTGTCGTTGTTGCTGCTAAAATATTGGCTTGAACCGTATTATCAATAAAGCAGAAATCGCGACTTGTTTCGCCATCACCATTAATGAAAACGTCATCGCCTGCAATCATGGCTGCTGTCCACTTTGGAATAACCGCAGCATATGCACCGTTTGGATCTTGACGTTGACCAAATACATTAAAGTAACGTAAACCAATGGTTTTAAAGCCATACGTACGTGCAAATACGTCTGCATAAAGCTCATTGACGTATTTTGTTACCGCATATGGTGATAATGGATTACCAATATGTTCTTCAACTTTTGGCAATGCAGGATGATCACCATAAGTCGAGCTACTTGCAGCATAGGTAAAACTTGAAACGCCTGCATCACGTGCAGCAGTCAGCATATTCAAGAAACCACTAATATTGGTTTCGTTTGTTGCAATTGGATCTGCAATAGAACGTGGAACAGAACCTAAAGCCGCTTCATGGAGCACATAGTCCACACCTGAACATGCTTTTTGGCAATCTTCAAATTTACGAATATCACCTTCAATGAAGCTAAAACCCGCCCACTGTTCTGCCGATACTAAGCTTTTTACTTCATCTAAATTGTGCTGATGACCTGTTGCAAAGTTATCTAAACCCACCACTTTTTGGTTGAGCTTTAATAAAGTTTCTAACAAATTCGAGCCGATAAAGCCAGCAACACCTGTCACTAACCAAGTTTTTGGTGTTTGTTTTAATTGCTCACAAACCACTTCAAATTGGTTCATTGTTTCTTTCCTAATTTCTATTTCAATTACAGACGAATATCTGATGCAGTTTGCGGTAAAACATATTTCAAGTCGTACAACACGTGGCTTTCTTTACCCAATGCACGAATTTTCTCTGCACCTAAAGCCACAAATTGCTCGTGTGCAACAGCTAAAATTACAGCATCGTAGATACCATTTTGCAGCGCTTCCGTGGTACGAATGCCATATTCATGTTCAGCTTCGTCCGCATTTACCCAAGGGTCATAAATGTCTACATCAATATGATATTCTTGAAGTTCTTTCACAATATCAATCACTTTGGTATTACGAATATCTGGACAGTTTTCTTTAAAACTTAAACCAAGCACAAGAACTTTCGCACCTTCAACCTGAATTTTTTTCTTAATCATGCTCTTCACAAGTTGAGTCACAACATAAGCGCCCATCGCATCATTTAAACGACGACCTGCCAAAATAATTTCAGGATGATAACCAATCGCTTGTGCTTTATAAGTCAAGTAATACGGGTCTACGCCAATACAGTGACCGCCCACTAAACCCGGACGGAACGGAAGAAAGTTCCACTTTGTACCCGCAGCTTTTAATACCGATTCTGTATCGATGCCCATTTTATTGAAGATGAGTGCAAGCTCATTAATGAGTGCAATGTTCACATCACGTTGCGTGTTTTCAATTACTTTTGCAGCCTCAGCCACTTTAATGCTTTCCGCTTTGTGCGTGCCTGCTTCAATCACTAATTTATAAACTTGATCGACAAATTCAGCCACTTCAGGTGTAGAACCTGATGTTACTTTGAGAATATTGCTTACGCGGTGTAGTTTATCGCCTGGGTTAATACGTTCGGGACTATAGCCTGCGTAGAAGTCTTGGTTAAATATTAAACCCGATACTTTTTCTAATACTGGAATACAGACTTCTTCAGTTGCACCCGGATATACCGTCGATTCATACACTACGATATCGCCTGCATTTAACACCTGACCAATGCTTGTAGACGCTTTTACAAGCGGTGTTAAATCAGGTTGTTTGAATTCATCAATAGGCGTTGGGACAGTCACAATAAAGAAGTTACAGTCTTTTAAATCTTCTAAATTTGCGGTGTAACTTAATTGAGCTGCTTGTGCTAATTCTTCAGGTGATACTTCTAATGTATGGTCATTACCCGATTTTAATTCATCAATTCGTTTTTGATGAATATCAAAACCGACAACGGGCACTTTCTTGCCGAACTCAACGGCCAAAGGAAGACCAACATAACCCAATCCAATAATTGCGATTTTTAGTTCAGCGAGTTGCAACATACAGAGCCTTATGGTTTTGTGTATATAATAAAAAAGAGCCTTTTAGAGGCTCTCTTTATTATAACAGAAATGGAATTTTTCCCGTTATTAAAAGGTTTTGTAAATTTGTGTCTAATAAGATATTTATCCGATTGAACATATTCATCTTACAAAACCAATTACGCTTTAAACTTGAATATCATTAAAGCCTAAAACATCTTTCATATCGTATTTTTTAGCTTCACGACCCACCACCCAAGCAGCGGCACGTACAGCACCTGAAGCAAAGTTCATGCGGTTTGTTGCTTTATGGGTAATTTCAACACGTTCGCCATCTGTAATAAACATTGCTGTGTGTTCACCTACAATGTCGCCACCACGAATGGTTTGGAAGCCAATGCTTTGACGTTCACGCGCACCTGTATGACCTTCGCGGCAATATACCGCATCTTCTTTAAGGTCACGACCTAATGTATCTGCAATTGCCTCGCCCCACATTAAAGCGGTACCCGATGGTGCATCTACTTTATGGCGGTGATGTGCTTCAATAATTTCGATATCTACGGTATCGCCAAATACTTTTGAAGCAAGTTCAAGCAGTTTAATTGATACGTTTACACCAACTGAGTAGTTTGCAGCATAAACTACAGGTGTTTGGGTTGCTGTTTCTTCTAAATATGCTTTTTGCTCGTCATTCATACCTGTAGTACCAATCACGATTGCAACGCCAGCTTCACGGCAAAGCTTTAGGTGATTTGCTGTTGCCACAGGTGCTGTGAAGTCAATCACGACGTCACAGTCTTTTAATACTTCTTCTAGGCTACCTGAAACTTTTACGCCAACTGCTCCAATTCCTGCAAGTTCGCCCGCATCTGAACCAATCAAACTGCTTTCAGGGCGTTCTACTGCTGCTGCAAGTTGGTAGCCTGCTTGTTGAACGGCTTGAATTAGAATGCGTCCCATACGACCGCCTGCACCTAATACACCAATGCGTGGAGCTGCTGACATATCATTTTCCTAAAGATGATTCGAAATTGTTCTTACTATAGCAAAAGTCGTGCTGAACTCTAAGATGCTGTCTATAAAATTGTGTGTTATTTGAAATTTGTTTTGCTGATGATTGCTTTCACTGTTCTCTTTTAAATTATAAAAACTTGATACAAAAACCGTATCTTTAACCATCTATTTAAGAAGATGAAATCGCGTTGGTAAATGTTTTTATTAAGTAAAACTAATCAATATAACCATAAATTAAAAATTTCAACATCATAATTAACAAATATTAAATAATATACACAAATACACCCCTTGTAATTACCGGCTCAATACAACTTGCTCATAAATTACCTAGATAATGGATTATTCACTTGATTTATTGTGTAGTTTTATGAAAAAAATCTTAATGCTAGTTGCCCTCTCAACAGCTTCTGGCTTAGCTTTAGCTAGCGAAAATACAACGGATTGGAACGGCTTTTATGCTGGTGCTAATATTGGATATGGTTGGGGTAAAACAAATGACCAACTTAACTCAGATGCATCAAAACAGGACTTAAGCGGTTTCACTGGTGGTTTTCAAATTGGGCATAATTGGCAACTAAACAATAATATTGTTCTAGGTCTAGAAACAAACCTAGCATTTAACAATATTAAAGAAAATTGGAAAGATCGAGATAATAATCAATATAGTCCATATTACGGTAAAGATGCTGTAAAAGAAGCTGGTTCACTCACTGTAAAAGCTGGCTATGCTATTGATAAATTCTTACCTTATGTACTTACTGGTGTTACTGTAGCAAAAACAAATCATGAAGTAGGTTGTGACAGATCCCTAGTATCAGCAACAAATGGTTGTAAAACTCAATACAACTCATCAAATAGCAATATTTCTGTAGGAGCTACTGTTGGTGCAGGTGTCTCTTACAAAGTAACTGACAACCTATCTACAAGTCTTGAATATCAATACACAAACCTAGGAAAGAGCTCTGTTCACTTAACAGATCCTAACTATCCAGCAGCAGGCGAACGTGAATTCAAAACTAGCTACAGCACTACTGCCCTTAAATTGAACTATCATTTTTAATTTAATTAAAATATAAACCCATAAAAAAGGACGCCTCAGCGTCCTTTTTTATTCATATTAATTAGTCAAACAGACCAAAGAAAGACTTTTTCTTCGGAGAAGATTTATTGTCATCTCCATCCATAGAAGCTTGAAGCTCTTCTAATAATTCACGCTGACGTGCAGTTAAATTCACAGGCGTTTCAACCACAATACGGCAAAGCAAATCACCCGTCATACTTGTACGAACAGGTTTTACACCTTTACCACGTAAGCGGAATAACTTACCAGTTTGCGTACCTTCAGGCACTTTCAAACTCACACGACCATCAAGCGTTGGAATTTCAATTTCTTTACCCAAAGCAGCATCGGCAATGCTTACAGGTACATCCATATAAAGGTCTGCACCATCACGTTGGAAAATCTCATGCTCACGCACTTGAACTTCTACGTATAAATCACCCGATTGACCATCACGAATCGCTTCACCTTTACCAGATAAACGAACGCGATCGCCATTATCTACACCCGCAGGAATAGTCACTTCAAGTGTTTGCTGACGGTCTGCTACACCAGAACCATGACAAGACTTACATGGGTTCTTAATTGTTTTTCCTTGTCCACGACAGGTACTACATGTTTGCTGAACAGAAAAGAAACCTTGTTGCATGCGTACTTGACCAGCACCGTGACACGTTTTACAGGTTTCAACATCTTTAGGATCTTTAGCACCCTTGCCGTCACATGGTTCACATGGTGCAGGAGCTGTAAAAGTAATGGTCTTTTTAACGCCTTTCACCGCTTCTTCAAGCGTAAGATCCATAACATAACGTAAGTCAGATCCACGGCGTGCGCGTTGTTGCTGACGACCACCGCCACCAAACGCACCACCAAAAATATCGCCAAACTGGCTAAAGATATCTTCTGCGCTAAAACCACCACCAAAGCCGCCACCGCCGCCCATACCACCTTCAAAAGCTTGATGCCCCATACGGTCGTACATGCTGCGTTTTTCGCTATCAGATAAAATTTCATAAGCTTCTGCAGCTTCTTTAAATTTCTCTTCAGCTTCAGCATTGTCTGGGTTTCTATCTGGATGATATTTCATCGCCAACTTGCGGTAGGCTTTCTTAATTTCATCATCACTAGCAGTTTTAGAAACGCCTAAAACCTCATAATAATCACGTTTAGCCATGTCAGGCGATGCTCCTCACGGAATTTTATTAATACTTAACTGTGGTCTGAATTGGGGGTCAAACCAAATTTTACAAGAGGATGTTTGAAAAAAATTATATCTAATTAAAAAACGGCTTTGTTTTTGAAAAACTTAGACATGCCTTTTAACCATGCATTTAATAAAAATAGGAAAGCAACGATAGCAAAAACCACACCTATCACAGTGCAAGCAGTTACCCACATGTAGGTATCCCAATAGTAAAAATACAGTGGAATAAACCATACAGAAGCAAATAGAGAAAGAAGTGTATAAATAACGATGTTACGCATAATCCAAAAGGAATGCGTTTGTAACCAAACTTCCATACCTTGTACTAAGGAGATTTTTCTAGCAAAAAAATAGGCAAATAGACCAAATACAATTGTAAATAAAGTAAGAAACATAAACACATACGAAATCGCGATGTTTCGACGACTCTTTGTTATGCTGTCCTTTGCCATATTGGTTACTACCCCATTCTATACATATTTCGTTTTATGATTTTTAGCAAAATTATGTATTAAATATCTTAATTTATTAAGGTGCTACTATAGTTAATTTTACAGTGTTTCGCACTTAATATTGACAGAAAATTATGCACAAATGTTATTTTTTTTACTTTAAATAGCTGTCTGTATAAAGGTTCTAAGAAAATTGCGCTAAAAGTGACGTAAGTATTATTTAATCCTAAAATCATACACCATTGCATTCCCCGCTAAATAATTTGAAACATGCTTTTTCTTATATTTGTCTCCGATATTTTTACTTTAATATTGCAAGATAATTGACTAAACTTTTCATTCAAATGAAAATTATTTACTCTGAAATTCAGCATTTATTTATCACATTATTTTTATGTTCCACGTGAAGTCGATAGATTTATTTTATTGGCTTATCTTGGCTATTTTTTCCATTTTATTTATAAGCTCACTTGCTCATTTTAAATAGAAATTCATTTGCAGGTTTTATCATCAATATTTGTGCTACTTTTGTCTGTAAACACCTAGAAATGTCATCTATTCACGGTATATTCAAATTAAGAACAAGCGGGGAATGATTAAAATGATTCAACAAATTGCTGCTCCATTACGCGAAGACGTACGTTTACTTGGAAACTTATTGGGTGAAACACTCAAGGAGCAAGCAGGACAAGATTTGTTTAATCAAGTCGAGCAAATTCGTGCTTTATCTAAAGGTGCGAGAGATGGACAAGTTGAAGCGGAAAGAGAATTAGAAAAATTATTATCTAGCTTAGGTGATGAAGAAATTTTACCTCTCACCCGAGCATTCACCCACTTTTTAAACTTCTCCAACATTGCCGAACAATATCATGTGGTTCGTAGCCGTCGCCAAAGTGAGTTTGATGAATCTTTACCATCACCAAATCCGCTCGATCATTTATTTGAAAAATTTAAACAACATCAAATTTCCGCAGAAACTTTATATAAACAAGTTTGCGAACTTAAAATTGAATTGGTTTTAACAGCCCATCCTACAGAAGTAAGTCGTCGTACGCTTATTCAAAAGTACGATGATATTAACGATTGTCTACATAAATTTGATCAGCAAAAGCTGACGCCACGTGAACGCCAAACTGTTTTAGATGATTTAAAACAACTGATTTGTTCTGCATGGCAAACAGATGAAATTCGTCAAAACAAACCAACGCCAATTGATGAAGCAAAGTGGGGCTTCACAACCATCGAACAAACTTTATGGAATGCGGTTCCAAAATTTGTGCGTGAATTAAATGGCATGGTGCAAGATCAATGCGGTAAAAGTTTACCTTTAACTGTTGCGCCTGTTCGCTTCGCATCTTGGATGGGTGGTGACCGTGACGGAAATCCAAATGTAACGCATAACGTTACTCAAGAAGTTTTGTGGCTTTCTCGCTGGCAAGCATCTGAATTATATTTACGTGATATTGAAGACTTACGCTGGGAACTTTCAATTCAGCAATGTTCAGATGAGTTAAAACAAGCTTTAGGCAAAAATCATGCAGAACCATACCGTGAATATTTACGTGATACTCGTGAACGTTTAAAAGCAACACGCCATTGGCTATCTGAAAAACTTGCAGGTCGTGATGCAGATAACAGCCGTGTTATTCAAAGTAAAGATGAACTTCTGCAACCTCTTCTTTTATGCTATCGCTCTTTAATTGATTGTAATTTGCCTGAAATTGCCAATGGTAAATTGCTCGATTACATTCACCGTGTAAATTGTTTTGGTATTGAACTTTTAAAGCTCGATATTCGCCAAGAGTCTGGTCGTCATCGCCAAGCAATTTCAGCAATTACGGAATATTTAGGTTTAGGTAATTTTGAAACGTGGACAGAGCAAGCGCGTCAAAACTTTTTGTTGCAAGAATTACAAAGCAAACGCCCTCTTTTACCTAAATATTTGAATGAGCCTGCAGGTAGCCTTATTGAGCATCCCGATGTTCAGGAAGTATTTGCAACCATGCGTACTTTGGCAGAGCAGCCTCAAGAAAGTTTAGGTGCTTATATTATTTCTATGGCGGAATATCCAAGTGATGTTTTAGCTGTTCTACTTCTGCAAAAAGAAGCAGACATTAAGCATCCTTTACGTGTAGTTCCACTATTTGAAACTTTAAAAGATTTAGATGGTGCTGCATCAACCATGAATACCTTGTTTGGTATGCATTGGTATAAGCAACATATTCAAGGCAAACACGAAGTCATGATTGGCTATTCTGACTCTGCGAAAGATGCGGGTTTCATGTCTGCAAACTGGGCACAGTATCGTGCTCAGGAAGAGTTAACAGCAGTAGCACAAAAACATGACGTTCAATTAACGCTATTCCATGGTCGTGGTGGTTCAATCAGCCGTGGTGGTGCACCAACTCAACAAGCTTTGTTCTCTCAACCACCTGGTTCAATTTCAGGTGCAATTCGTGTGACTGAACAAGGTGAAATGATTCGCTTCAAATTTGGTTTAGAAGGTATTGCGCTCCAAAACTTAGAGGTCTATACGGCTGCAACTTTAGAAGCAACACTTCTACCACCGCCTGTGCCAAAAGATGAATGGCGTGCGCTTATGGATGAAATGACAGATTTATCTGTACAGGTATATCGTCAAACTGTTCGTGAAAACCCACATTTTGTGAAATATCTACGTACGGTAACGCCTGAGTTAGAACTTCAAATGCTGCCACTTGGTTCTCGCCCTGCAAAACGCAAAGTAAGTGGTGGCATAGAATCTTTACGTGCTATTCCATGGGTATTTGCTTGGACACAAATTCGCTTAATGCTTCCTGCTTGGTTAGGAACAGGTGCTGCAATTAATCAAGTCATTGCAAATGACCAAAAAGGATTGCTAGATGAAATGCTTCAAGAATGGCCTTACTTCCAAACACTTATTGATATGCTCGAAATGGTACTTTCAAAAGCAGATGGTCATGTAGCACTTTATTACGAAGCACACCTTACAGATGATGAAGATTTAAAAGTTTTAGGTGAACAACTACGCCAACGCTTAAAAGATGCTGTAAAAACATTATTGGCACTTAAAGGCGAATCTAAACTTTTAAGTAGTAATGAAGTTTTAGATCAGTCCATGAAAGTGCGTAAGCCATACTTATTACCATTACATCTATTACAAGCGGAACTCATGAAACGTCGTCGTTTATATATGAATGAAAAACAGGCTGAAAATACCCCTGTCGATCATGCATTAATGGTTACTATTGCAGGTATTGCTGCTGGCTTACGCAATACAGGATAATTTATAAACACATACAAAAAAGCACACTTTTAAGTGTGCTTTTTTAATAAACGTTCATTAAAAATAATTATTATATATATAAGTAAAATTACAAACTTTAAACACTACAAAAACATATAAATTTGAGCGGTTAAGTGCTGATTTTATGCCATTTTTTATAAAAAAATCTTTTATCACTCGTTAAAAAAACAAATAAAGTCATGCAATTAGTTTGAATTTTTTTTTTGTTAAAGACATTAAAACTTTTTTACAACAAGAGTATGATGTGTTCAATTTATCTTTTGAGTGCTCATTTTATGTCCAATTGGTTTCCAAAATGGCGCGCATACGAGGGCAGTATTGATGCCCGTCCTGTAGGTACAAACGAATATTTACCTCCTGCACAAAGTGTTGTATTAGGCATACAGCATGCTTTTGCTATGTTTGGTGCGACCGTTTTAGCTCCTTTTTTAATGGGCTTCGATGCAAACCTTGCCATTTTAATGTCAGGTATTTGTACCATCCTGTTTTTCTTTATGACAGGTGGTCGTGTTCCTAGTTATTTAGGTTCTAGTTTTGCATTTATTGGTGTTGTTATTGCCGCAACAGGCTATGCAGCCTCAGGCACAGGCGCGCCAAATGCAAATATCGCCCTTGCTGCTGGCGGTATTATGGCATGTGGTGTTTTATATGCCATTTTCGGTTTTATTGTTATGGCAACGGGTACCCGTTGGATCGAAAAGCTCATGCCACCTGTTGTAACAGGTGCTGTAGTAATGATTATTGGTCTAAATTTAGCACCAATCACCATTAAAGGTGTTGCAGGTAATAACTTTAATATGTGGATGGCTTTAGTGACTGTGCTTTGCATGGGTTCAATTGCAGTATTCACTAAAGGCTTGCTACAACGTCTATTATTATTAGTTGGCTTATTATTGGCTTACTTAATGTATTACATTATTTCAAATGTAATGGGTTATGGTACACCAATTAACTTTGCACCTATCCAACAAGCATCTTGGTTTGGTTTACCACAGTTTCATGCACCTGAATTTAGCACAAATGCAATGCTCATTATTGCCCCTATCGCGCTTATTTTAGTGGCAGAAAACTTAGGTCATATTAAAGCTGTTGGTGCAATGACAGGTGAAAACCTAGATCCACATATTGGTAAAGCATTTGTTGCTGATGGTATTGCAACTACGCTTTCTGGAGGTGTTGGCGCTCCAGGTATGACAACTTACGGCGAAAATATTGGTGTAATGGCGGTTACTCGCGTTTACTCTACTATTATCTTTGTTTTTGCAGGTGTCTTTGCAATTTTCCTAGGCTTCTCTCCTAAGTTTGGCGCAATCATTCATACCATTCCAACTGCAATTTTAACAGGTGCCTCAATTGTGGTATTTGGTTTAATTACTATTGCTGGTGCAAAAATTTGGATTGAAAACAAAGTCGATTTTTCTAAGAACAAAAACCTAATGGTTGCTGCAGTAACTATTATTTTAGGTACAGGCGACTTTGCCCTTCAATTTGGTAGCTTTAACCTTGGTGGTATTGGTACAGCTACATTTGCTGCACTTATTTTGAACTGGTTCTTCAGTTTAGGCGACAAATCATAATAAAAGTTATTAAATATTTATAGCAGTCTTCGGACTGCTTTTTTTATGCTTCATTTTTTCATAAGATAAAGCTACATATAAAATGATTATTTACTATGCGCTTAGATTTGTTCGATCTACAACTCGTGCTTCATATTGTTGATACAGGAAGCCTAACGAAAGGTGCAGAACGTTCTGCTATTTCACTTCAAGCCTGTAGTGAGCGCATTAAAAAGCTCGAAAAATTACTTTCTGTTAGTTTGTTTACGCGTCACTCTTCTGGCGTTCAACTCACTTTAGCAGGGCAAACTTTTGTAGAACATGCACAACAAATTTTGCAACAAACCAAGCAGATGCAACAAGCGATGGCACCTTTTTCTGAGGGTTTAAGTTCTAGTATTACGCTTTGGTGTAACTCTTCTGCGCAAAGTGAATATTTACCTTTATTATTACCGCAATATTTGGTTAAAAATCCGAATACTCAAATAGATTTAAAAGAAGCAGAATCGAATGATATTGTGCAAGCAATTGAATCGGGTATTGCTAAATTGGGTTTAATTTCAAGTTTTTTTAAGTCACATGAATTGCAAACTTTGGAATTTTCAGATGATCCTTTGGTGCTCATTTGCCCTATTCATCATGAACTTGCAACACAAAATCAACTACAGCTTTCCGACCTACTTTCACATGCTTTTGTGGGGCTCATGCAATACCACTCTTTACAACAGTCGATTGAAACTCAAGCGAAGTTATTAGGCTGTACAATCCAATACCGTTTACGTCTACCCAATTTTGCGGCAATTGCGCAAGTTGTTGCCAATGGTGTTGGAATTGCGATTATGCCTAAACGTGCCGCTTTACGTTTAAAGGAGTTATATGCTTTTCAACATGTGGAATTGACAGGTGAATGGGCGAATCGGAAGTTATTACTAACTGCTAAAAATTTTGATGATCTGCCTGTAACATATCAGCACTTTGCACAGTTTTTAATATCGCAGAATAGTCAGTTAAAATTTGAATGAGTTATTAAAATATTAGCTCAAGCACATATTCTTAGATTTTATATATTCAAAATTAATTTATCTGAAAATTGCGATTACCGTAAAATCATATAACTACCCAAAGCAATTAAGCCAAAGAAAAATACTTTACGAAACTTTTGCTCAGAAATTCGGTAACGAATTTTTGTACCTAACCACATACCTATCAAAGCAGGAATCAATGCAATCATAGACATTACATAATCAATTGGCATATTTTCAACAGGATTTTGATGTAAAAATACTGCTAAACATATAGTCGATGTTGTAAATGCCAAACCAAGCGATTGAACCAAATCATCACGTTGTAAATTCAAGGTCTGTAAATACGGTACAACAGGGATAACTACAACTCCCGTCGCAACAGTTAAAGCACCGCCTAAATACCCCATAATTGGCGACAACCAATTTTCATACTTTGATAAATTAGGCATACTTTTGGCAAACAAACCATACAAACCATAGAGAGCAAGCATTCCGCCCAACAAAGCTTCACTATTAAAATCGCTATGGCCTAAAGTTGGGAAAACACTCCAAATAGAACCAACAATAATACCAATCAATAACAACCAAAATCGAAGAATTAACTGTAATACACGACCTTCAGCAAAAAGTTGCCAAATATTCGTCACCATAGATGGAATAATCAATAACGTTGCCGCTTGAAATGGACTAATCACCATGGTCAATAACCCCATAGACACAGCAGGCAAACCTAAACCAATTGTGCCTTTAATCATGCCTGCAAGTGCAAATACGGTAATTACAAACCAAACCATGTGATAAATCCTTCAATACGTTTGGCTATGCTAAATAAAATTTCGTCTTTTAAAAATCAGGGTTTAATGTAGCAAGCCTCAATAAAATATTGAGGCTTGCTTTAAAATGCACCTATAAAAAAAGGCATGTTAAACATGCCTTTTTATGGTCGTATTTCTTTCAATTCACGACGAATAAAATGCTGAATCATTTCTCTATAAATATTTTCAATTAACTCTGGATCTAAACCTTGTTCAGATGCTTGCACGCAAACTTTTTCGATCACTTCTTCAATACGTGGTGACTTTATATCTTCCGATTTACGCTTAAAACGAATGACCTGATCTACATAAAATTGACGCGTTGCAATGAGTTCAATCAATGCATCATCTATTGCATCTACTCGATTACGTGCATCTTCTAGCGATTCCACTTTTTCTCTTTTCATTTTAATTCGCTATCCGTATTACTTTCACTTTTATATCTATGTTCTAACACGTTACTGAAAATACTTTCAATCATCCAAACACGATATAAGCTATTAAATACATAACTTTGCTCGTCAATTCTTAAATCAAGCACAGGAAAGTTTGGTTGAGATTTCATTTCACAATGAATATCATTTTCTTGAAGCTTTGACGTTACATCTAAATTTGTAAGTTCTTTAATATCTAAATCATGCATTAATTCATTTAAATGAGATGCATAAGACAAGTCTTTTCCTTCAGTCCAAACTGCTTTTAAAATATGATAAATAGCATCTATTTGTTGTTCTTCAGGCACACTATAAAACAACTTCGCCATATTGATTGTGCTTGTTTCAGTTGGGCGACAAAATGGTGTAAAAGCAACTTCTGTACGCTTCGATAAGCGTGTTGCCAGACTCCAATCAAATTGATCTCGCCCTTGATAACTTAAAGGATAGATCTTCAATTGAATATTATAATAATTCGCCAATTCTTCTTTTATATATGCCAATAGCAACCACGAAATTGGATCTTCTAAAGCAATGTATAAATCTAATTCAGGATCTAATCCCTGAATTTCATTCAGCTCTTCTGCATCACTAATTAAATGCTCACGCCATTCAATATGATTAATTAAGAAAATTGGATTACCTGTAAGTAAGTTTTGACGTTTTAAACGGCGCGTTAACCGTAATAAATCATCTACAGCATGATACTTTCGGTCAGCAAATTGGAAATAACTAGTAAGAACCTCATCATTATTAAAAATACGCTCTTCAAAATTTTGAGCTTTATGGTGTTGGCTTGCCATCGCATACAGTGTACGTAATTTTCCATACTGCTTTTGCCAGAGCATATGAAATACATCTTCCAATAAATATAGAAAATCCTGCCCTCTTAATGGCGTATTTTTTAAGATAACTTCAGCTTGTTTTAAAGCCTCTTCTGTTGGCTGTTCAGGTGCTTCATGAAAGCTAAAACGGTGCTGTTTAGACAAAATTTTGGCATCATTTAAACAATAATTTTGCCATTCCATTGCAGACATATTATTCGGTGGTTCTGCCGCTTTATCTGAAATTATGACTTTTAAAGGTTTTAATTCTTCTATTAATATTTCTTCTAATTGTGGTAATTGCTGAACCGCTAAATAGCTATAAACATCATCCAAACGCAAATGAATAGTCAATCCCTGATCTATAGATAACACCTCTTGGCGAATTGGTTTTTGATAAAACCAATTCGATCGAATTGGATCGAACCAACGGCGTAGCAATGACATGAGATAAACCTCGAAGAATGTTTGATATTCAACGTTTACATTGAATCAACATGCAACATAAAAAATTAAAAGTAAAAATAATTAAAATAGTATAAGCCTGATGAAAAAGTTATAGCAATTCGAAATGAAATGTTCAATCTTTAGATAAATTTCATTTTGAAAAATCCAGCAATATTTAACCAATTTCATGAATTTATTTCATAAAAAAGCACTCAAAAATGAGTGCTTTTTTTATGTGCTAATCTAATAATAAATACTTAGATTTCGCGTACTGCACCTTTCGCAGCACTTGTTGTGTGCATTGCATAGGCTTTTAAAGCTTTTGAGATTTTACGTGGACGTTCTTTTGCAGGCTTCCAACCTTTTGCTTCCTGAACTTCACGACGTTGTGCCAATACATCATCCGCAACTGCTAAATGAATTGTACGGTTTGGAATATCAATTTCGATACGGTCGCCATCTTCAACTAAAGCAATTGTACCGCCTTCAGCCGCTTCTGGTGAAACGTGACCAATTGAAAGACCTGAAGAACCACCCGAGAAACGACCATCTGTTACCAATGCACAATCTTTACCTAAACCTTTCGATTTTAAGTAACTTGTTGGGTACAACATTTCTTGCATACCCGGACCACCTTGTGGACCTTCGTAACGGATCAGAACCACATCACCCGCAACAATTTTGCCACCAAGAATTGCCTCTACTGCATCATCTTGGCTTTCAAATACGCGTGCTGTGCCGTTAAATTTAAGGATAGAATCATCTACACCCGCGGTTTTTACGATACAGCCATCAAGTGCGATGTTACCGTAAAGTACTGCTAAACCACCATCTTTAGAGAAGGCATGTTCTGCATTACGAATCACACCATTTTCACGGTCACCATCAAGGCGTGAATAATAACGATCTTGCGAAAATGCTGTTTGAGTTGGCACGCCGCCCGGTGCAGATTTAAAGAATTTATATACGTCTTCATCTTCAGTACGGATAATATCCCACTTGTCTAATGCATCTTTTAATGTCGCTTCGTGAACTGTTGGTACAGACGTATCTAGTAAGCCTGCACGGTCTAATTCACCTAAAATTGACATAATGCCGCCCGCGCGGTGAATATCTTCCATATGGACATTTTTTACCGCAGGTGCAACTTTACATAGCACTGGCACTTTACGAGATAAACGATCGATATCGTCCATTGTAAAATCAACTTCTGCTTCGTGTGCAGCCGCCAACAAGTGAAGTACAGTATTGGTTGAACCGCCCATAGCAATGTCCAAAGTCATTGCATTTTCATACGATGCTTTAGTGGCTACATTACGTGGCAATACGCTGTAATCATTTTGTTCATAATGACGTTTAGTAATTTCAACGATCAATTGACCAGCTTTTTCAAATAACTTTTTACGGTTTGCATGTGTTGCAAGCGTAGAACCATTACCTGGTAAAGATAAACCCAAAGCTTCAGTTAAGCAGTTCATTGAGTTGGCAGTGAACATACCTGAACATGAACCACATGTTGGGCATGCAGAACGTTCATACGCTTTTACTTCTTCATCTGTAAAGTTGTCATCTGCTGCCACAATCATGGCATCAACAAGGTCAATTGCTTGTTCATTACCACGAATTTGGACTTTACCAGCTTCCATTGGACCACCAGATACAAATACCACTGGAATGTTTAAGCGCATAGATGCCATTAACATTCCAGGTGTAATTTTGTCACAGTTTGAAATACACACCATTGCATCGGCGCAATGTGCATTCACCATGTATTCAACTGAGTCTGCAATTAAGTCACGTGATGGCAATGAATACAGCATACCGTCATGCCCCATTGCAATACCATCATCAACAGCAATCGTATTAAATTCTTTTGCTACACCACCAGATGCTTGAATTTGTTCAGCAACCAACTGACCTAAGTCTTTTAGATGTACATGACCTGGTACAAATTGAGTAAATGAATTGACGACAGCAATAATTGGCTTACCGAAGTCTTCATCTTTCATACCTGTTGCACGCCATAAGCCACGTGCGCCGGCCATATTTCTTCCGTGTGTTGATGTTTTTGAACGATAGTCTGGCATGGTGTTTTCCAACAATGTATATGCTTGAATAAGTACTTGCCCTATTCTGGCGAAATATTCCTATTAATATTCAATATATCAGCCAAAGACTGAGCTTTCATACTATAACTTGTGTTTACAGCATGATCACTGAAATTTTCATCATCTATATGAAATTTCTTAATCAATCTTCAATTCAATACATGATTCTTTTTCTACTATACCGCTATATGCTTAGAGAAAATATAAAACTTATATGAATAATTTTTCAATTTTGCATAAATAAAAGCTATAAAAAAAGAGCTCCTAAGAACTCCCTTTTTATAACCTTTATTTCACTTTTTATTTAAATATAAGCCTGTGCATTGCTTACCAATATTGTCCGTGCATAATTCAGCAGACTTGTCCGAAATCCATTTTAAGGAGAGGACAGATTGTTTACCTTGATAATTATTGGTATCAGATCCACAACCAATTAATCCATTATCACTTTTAATATCTAAGATAAGCGTATCTAAAGTTTTTGAATCATTATGACGAATAACAGCAAACTCGCCCGTTAATTTCTTTTTATTTGCTTGATATACAACATTACCTGGTTTTTTAAACTCATACTGTTCAGTACATGCAAATTTTGTATTAATAAGCTCCCACGTACCCCAAAAAGTTCTATCTAAATCAATTTTATTTTTTTCCGTAGCATTCGTTTGTGAAATGCTAAATATTACAACGAAAGAAATCATTATTTTTCTTAACATTTTATTCCCCTACTAACATTATGTACTTTTATAATTTGTATATTTAAATATTAGAAAAGAAGATGAAAAATATTCATTTCTAATACTATTAAACGATCAATGACAATATATTACCAAGAAACATTAACTCGACGATTAGAGGCTAAACATTCTTTCTTAGCACTTTTAGCCGTTATAGTCTCACAAGATGTATATTGTTCAGTTGAACCTTTAGCAATAAGCGAAATATGGTTTGGATTTACACCTTTGTCTGCTAAATATGTTGCAACAGTATGTGATCTTTTTTCTGATAAATGCTGATTATATTTAACATTTCCCACAGGGTCAGCATAACCGCTTACGACTATATTTTGACTGCCTGACTGATTAATTAATGTTGCAACCTGATCTAGCGCCGAACTTGAAATAATACTATTTACATTAGATCGATCAAATTGAAAAAATACACTCGCATTTTTTTTTGCCAAACTAGGCTTTTCAACAACTGATTCATTCATAACACGATAATTGATCAGCTCTTTACACTCTTCACCTTTCCAATAATATGCCTCTACCAGCGTATCTTTATCAAAATCTATACGAAGTTGGCAACGTTTATATTCAGTAGAATTTGGCACTCTAATATCTAAAACATAATTCCACTTTTTAATATTAAATAGCCCTTCATTAAAATGAGGATTCCCTAAAATATGACGAACTTGATCTTTATTTAAGCCTATCTCTAAACTTTTAACCTGATCAACTTCAAAGTGATGTACTTTTTTTAAATAACTTTTATCAATTTCTGGAAATACAATTTCTTGCTTCGCACTATCTACATCAAGCGGCTCGTTTGCAATTGCAGCTCCCTGTATTAAAAAACTCAAAATTAATGCGCTCGTTAAATTTTTCTTAATTTTATTCATAAGTCTATAGCCTTTATTAGCTTTGTAAAAAAAGGGAATTACTTCCCTTTTTTGTAAGATTTTCTACTTATTAATCAATCACACCACTGATACCAATACGAACGCTTGGATCACCTTGCGATGCAGCTGCAATACCACCTGTAATAGACCAACGACCATTATCAGCTGTTTTACGTAAGGTAACACCTACCGCATTTTCACCACCATGGTAAGCGGCACCAACAGCATATGTATATTTACCAGCTATATATGGTGCAGACTCAAGAGCCATTGCCGCAGCAATACCTGCATTTGCTTTTTTCTCTACAGAGTCAATTTTCTTATTTGTAGTATAGAAGGCTTGTTCTAAATTATTAGAAACTTGGTCAATTTTACTATTTAAAGTCTGATCTGCTTGATTTAATGCATCAACCGCACCAGCTACGTTATTGTAAGTATTACCTCCAACTTCATAAGTTGGTCCCGTATAAGCACCTGTTGTAGCATCATAAGTTGCTGTTCCACCTAAAGCACTAATAAGCTGTGATACATTGATCGCATCGTTAGCACCAGTACCAGCAGCAATATTAGTAATAGCTTTGTTACCAGCATTAATACCTGAAGCTTTATCAATTACAACATCACCAACGGTTACACTATCTGAGGTCACATTCTTAATTGCTGCATTATCTGCTACAACATCTTTAGCTGTAACTTTATCTGCTACAACATCTTTGGCTGTAAGAGTATCAACAGTAATATCTTTTGCTAAAGCAATTGATATAGTATTTCCAGTTACTGAAGTAGAAATATTTGCATCAGCACCCTTTACTTCAACAGTCGTACCAAGTTTGGCATTGGTTGTACCAGTATCACCTTTGAAGCTTAAACCCTTATTAGTTAATTCATTTGTAACATTAGTTACAGCTGTATTTAAGTCACCAGCATTTACTGCATTATTTGCATTTGCAGCAACAGTATAATCACCAGCACTAGCTAGATTTGTAATTTGTGTCCCATTTGCACCATCTAGTACAATTGAGTCTTTATTTACGTTTCCATTAGCATCTGTTGCATATTTCACTGAACTTTCAGTTAACTCAGTCAATTGACTACCAACACTATCAATAGCTGCTTTATTATCAGCAATGTCAGTTGTATTCTTAGCTATATCATCCTTATTCTGTGCAATGTCAGCTGTGTTTTGAGCAATATCAGTCGTATTTTTAGCTATATCATCCTTATTTTGTGCAATGTTAGCTGTGTTTTGAGCAATATCAGTCGTATTTTTGTCTGTTGCTGTTTTCACATCTGCAATATCGGTTGCATTTTTTGCAATATCCGTCGTGTTTTGAGCGATATCAGTCGTATTTTTGTCTGTTGCTGTTTTCACATCTGCAATATCGGTTGCATTTTTTGCAATATCCGTTGTGTTTTGAGCGATATCAGTCGTATTTTTGTCTGTTGCTGTTTTCACATCTGCAATATCGGTTGCATTTTTTGCAATATCCGTCGTGTTTTGAGCAATATCAGTCGTATTCTTATCAGCTACAGTCTTAACAGCATCTAATTGAGAGAAGTTTACTGCATCATTTGCTGTTGTACCATTTGCTACACCAGTAACTTTTTTATTACCTGCATCAATACCATCTGCCACTACTTTTGGTCCATTTGTAATAACAAGACCTGTATTATCAAGTTTCGAGTTACCAATTGTTAAAGAACCAGCAGATGTTAATGATAATGTATCCGCCAATGCAATTTTTAAACCGTCAGTTCCTGCTTCAGTTGTAATATTTGAATCAGCACCAACAATGTTTAAAGTTTCATCTAATTTTTTCGTTGTTTCGCCTGCTGTACCTGCAAACTTAATACCTTTATCTAATACACCTTTAATTGCATCATCAACAGTATTCGCACCTGTAATACCGCCAATATTCGTTGCTGTAATTAAACCTGAATTTGCATCTACTGTTGCGCTTGTACCAATAACACCCGCAACATTTGTTTGTGTAGCTTTCAACTGTTTAACAGTTACAGCATCTGTATCATCAGCACCATCTGCAAGGTTTTGAATACGACGTTTTAATGTTGCACTACCAACAGAAACTACTGGTGCTGTAGATGTTACACCTTCCGATGTGAATGCCGTATGTGAAGCTACTGCTTCTAAAGTTTTTGAAGAGCCGCCAAGCGCAACCGAGTTTTCCAAAGAGGCATTAGCACCACTCCCCAGAGCTACTGCACGTGTTGCTGAAGCTTTAGCACTATAACCAACTGCAACACCATTACCAGCAGTTACCGATGAAAGTCCACCTGCAGCAACCGAGAATGCGGAACCAGCATTAGAGCTTGCCCCTAAAGAAAGTGCATATACTCCTGCTGCATTAGCAGATGCACCTATAGCGACAGCTAACATACCAGATGTTACAGTACCTCTACCTAAAGAAATGGAATTTGCAGCAACTGCACTAGCTTGAGTACCAATAGCTATTGAATCATTTGCTGTACTATTAGCGAAATACCCCATTCCGATCGCTCTATCACCTGAAGCTGCAGTACCAACACCAACAGCAGTCGTACCCTCCTTACTTGCTACAGCCTGAGTGCCCAATGCAACACCATATTTACCTTCAGCTTTAGCAAGATAACCTAATGCATAAGCTCTTTCTCCTGAGGCATTAGCAAACATTCCCAGTGCTCCGGCGGACAATCCAGAAGCAGCTCCTCCTGCACCAATTACAAAAGCACCTTCACCTGAAGCCTCTGTACTTACACCTATTGCAATAGCACCATTTGCAGGTGATTTAGCATCTTTACCAATAGCTATTGACTCAATACCATCTGCTAATGCTCCAGTACCAAGTGGAACAGCATTAGCACCAGCAGCATATGCTTGACTAACAAATGCTAGCGAACCAACAGCAACGGTCATTTTTAATAATGATTTAGAAGATTTTTTATGACCTTTAGCAATTTCAGATACTGCAACCCAAGCATTTAATGTTGAATTCCATACTAATTTATAAACTTTATTCATTTATGTATTCTCTGTATTGTTTTAACCAAACAATGTGTTTAGTTTTGTAGTTTTATGCAATTATAGATTCATATTTAACAATTTCAATATTTAATTGATAACTACATCACATTTTACGACGAATGGTGGATGTGCTTACTATTATTTTTTTGATTTTTAATATGTTTTTTTTTTGTTAAATACTACTATTCATGCATTTTTCATTACTAATTCATTGTTTTTTTCTTAAGCGTTATAATTGCTATATAAATTGATGAAAGGTTTTTAAATTTTGAAAATTATTTTTGCAGGCACGCCTGAATTCGCAGCATCTGCTTTATCTGCTCTAATCAAAACCAAACACGAGATTGTTGCTGTGTATACTCAGCCAGATCGTAAAGCTGGTCGTGGGCAAAAATTGACAGCTTCAGCCGTTAAACAGCTTGCTTTAGAACACAATATTCCCGTTTATCAACCTTTACATTTTAAGTCTTCGACTGAAGAAGGTTTAGCAGCACAAGCAGAGCTCAAAGCATTAAATGCTGACGTAATGGTGGTTGCCGCTTATGGTCTAATTTTGCCGCAAGTAGTTTTAGACACTCCTAAATACGGTTGTTTGAATATTCATGGTTCATTGTTACCCCGTTGGCGTGGTGCAGCGCCTATTCAGCGTGCTATTGCAACGGGTGATGCCGAAACAGGCGTAACTATTATGAAAATGGCAGCAGGCTTAGATACTGGTGACATGATGTTTAAAACTGTTTGCCCTATAGAAGCAACCGATACATCTGCAAGTTTGCATGACAAATTGGCAATACAAGGTGCAGAAGCAATTGTTCAAGTACTAGAAACAGAGGAAAGCCTACAACAGTATTTAAATGATCGTGAAGTTCAAGATGAAGCTTTAACCGTTTATGCACATAAATTGTCTAAGGCAGAAGCACAAATTGATTGGTCTATTGATGCTAAGCAAATTGATTTGAATATTCGCGCTTTTAATCCATGGCCTGTCGCATTTATTGTTTTAGATGAAAAAAATAACTTACGAGTTTGGAATTCACAAATATCTCCGCTAACTACAAACAATGCTAAAATAGGGGAAATTCTTGCCATAGATAAACACGGTGTACATGTTGCATGTGCAAATAATACCGTGGTTATGCTCACATCTCTCCAATGGCCGGGGGGTAAACCTCTGAATGCCGTGCAAATTATGCAAACCCAAAAATTGAATATTGGACAAATTTTATAATGAAGCAATCTCCCCACGCCTCAGGTAAAAACCTCAACTTACGTGCTCAGGTTGTTAAAACGTTATTGGCTGTCCAAAATGGACAATCTTTACAATCTGTACTCGCTCAACATATGAATATTGTGTCAGATAAAGACCGCGCGCTTTATCATGAGCTAGTATTAGGTTGTTTACGTCAGTGGCATTCACTTAAACAGTTAACATTACCATTACTTGCTAAGCCTTTAGAAAATCAAGTTGTAGAAACTTGTCTTTATCTTGGCTTATATCAATTATTGTGTACTCGAGTTGCAGCACATGCGGCAATTTCTGAAACTGTTGAAGCCACTAAACAGCTTGGCATGGAAAGTTTAAGTGGCGTGGTGAATGCTATTTTACGTCGTGCTACACGTGAAACTGAAGAATTTTACGACGTACTTGAACAAGCACCTGGTTTACCAAGTTGGTTATCTAAGCGCTTGAAAAAAGACTGGCCAGAACAACTTGCTGAAATTAGTTATGAACTCAAGCAAGTTGCTCCACTTACTTTACGTGTAAATACACGCCAAGTGGGTCGCGATGAATATCTTGATATTTTAGAAGATGAAGGTATTGATGCACATCGTTGTGAAATTTCAGAAGTTGGTATTGTGATGGACGAAAGTTTACACATTCCAAGCTTGCCTGGTTTCGAAGCGGGCGGTTTTTCTGTTCAAGATGAACATGCTCAACTTTGCGCAACTTTATTACCTAATTTAGATGGTAAGTTCGTGATTGATGCTTGTGCAGCACCAGGTGGTAAAACTGCCCATATTTTAGAGACCTTCGATCCTAAAAAGCTAATTGCTCTCGATCAAGATGAAAAGCGATTAAAACGTGTTTCTGAAAATCTAGAGCGTCTTCTTTTAGATGGTAAGCACGTCGAAATTATTACAGCAGATGCTATAACTTGGACTGCACCTGAACAAGCGGACTGTATTGTTTTAGATGCGCCATGTTCTGCTGTTGGTGTAATGCGTCGTCATCCTGATATTCGTTTACTTCGTCAATCTACAGATATTGCTAAAACTGTAGAATTGCAAAAGCAAATTCTTGAAAATATGTGGCAACAACTAAAAGTTGGTGGAACATTGCTTTACATTACCTGCTCAATTTTAAAAGCAGAAAATGAACAGCAGATGATTGAATTTTTCAAAAATCATTCTGATGCTCAAGAAGTTAAAATTGATGCAGATTGGGGTATTGAACAAATTCATGGTCGCCAACTTTTACCACAAGTTGGTCGTGGCGATGGTTTCTACTACTGCCGTATTCAAAAAGTTTAATTTCAGATTTATTTAAATTAAGCCATAAAAAAAGGAACCTTTGCGGTTCCTTTTTTTATGTTTATTCGTCTTCGTCAGGATGTTTAATTAAGTGAACTGTTGCCAAAATTAAACCACCCCAAAGTAAAACCGTTGAAATAATCAACATAATTGTTGCCGATGTATTCATCTTAGTTCTCCTCAGAATCTTTATCTTTTAAGCAACTAAATGCAATTGCACCAATAATAAATACAGCAAGAACAGCGCCTGCAATTGGCCATAGCACTTCAGGTGCGTATCCACCGTAACCTTCAGTTACTACAGCTTTAAGTGTTAAACCTAAAGCAACTAATAATGACAGTGGTGTAACTACTGTTAATAAGAAATCCCAACCTTTACCCAATTTAATACTTGAGTATTGGTTAATATGATCTTTTAACTGAGCCAATAAAGGACGACGGAACCAAGTTACCAATACAATAGAAAGTAAGCCACCCAATACAATACCAATGTTATTGGCAAAGTAATCGATAATATCTACAAAGGTGATTGCACTTTTTGTCGAGAAAATTAAAGTAGAAACAATAGCAGAACCACCAGCAACAATGGTTACGGCTTTCTTACGTGACCAACCCAATTTATCTTGGAAAGATGCAATTGGCACTTCTAAAATACTTACCATAGAGGTGATACCTGCTACAGCAAGAGATGAGAAGAATAAGAAACCAAATAAATCACCACCCGCACCTAAACTTGAAATAATTTTAGGGAATGCAATGAAGGCTAAGCCAATACCACCAGATACCACTTCATTTACAGGTACGCCTGCGCTAAATGCCATAAAACCTAGTGCAGCAAAAATACCAATACCTGCCAAAATTTCAAATGATGAGTTTGCTAATGCGACCACAACACCTGAACCGGTTAAGTTGGTTTTTACTTTTAAGTAAGATGCATAGGTCAACATGATCCCGAAGCCAATAGATAACGAGAAGAAGATATGACCAAAAGCAGCTAACCATACTTTATAGTTCGCCATTGCTTCCCAGTTTGGTGTAAAGAATGCATTTAAGCCCTCTACAGCACCTGGTAAACGCACAGCTTGAATCACTAAAATAGTAAATAAAATAACAAGTAATGGAATAAAAATCTTATTTGAAAGTTCTACACCTTTTTTCACACCACCATACAGAATGAACATGGTAATTGCCCAAACAATCACTAATCCAAAGAATAGTGTTGGAACAAAACCAAATTCCAAACCTGTACCATTTTGTAAATAGGTATTAAAGAAGAAGCCTTGTGTATCTTCGCCCCATTTTTGACCAATGGAATAGAAGATATAACTACCAGCCCAAGATAGTACGCTTGCATAGTAAATACCAATGATGAGCGTGACCATCACTTGCCACCAACCTAAAGCTTCACTGTTCATAAGCTTTTTATAGGCTGTTGGTGGTGCTTTTCGGAACTTATGCCCTACAGCATAATCCAAGAATAATAATGGTAGCCCTGCTGCAAAAATAGCAACTAAGTATGGAATTAAAAATGCACCTCCACCATTTTCATAGGCAACATATGGAAAGCGCCAAATATTACCAAGGCCAACGGCAGAACCAATTGCGGCAATAATGAAGCCTGATCGTGCAGACCAATTTTCACGAGAATTTGTCATAAAACACCTAAATTTTGGGTACTCAATTGCTGCTTGTTATTAGGATGTATACGCAAGCAAGAAAGCGACCACTTAAAATATTTTTTGTCCGATTTAGTTTTATGCCTTTTGAGCATGCTGTTCTAAATATCAAACAGAACACCGTCAAAAATGCCTTGGTTAAAGTCCATTTTTAAATACGTGTCTTATATGAAAACAACAATAACGAGTTTTTACTTCTTTTTGTGTATTTTTTGCAAATTTTTTAGTTTTTATAATCTATATATTAATAAAGGATTAAAAATTAATCATATTTTGCAAAATAACTTAAAAATTATAATGTAAATTTATCATCAACCCTAGTTTTACCTAATTAATTTGAGTCGATAATGACCAATAATTTTATAATCATAAAGGATATTTGTTTCTTGAGTCCCTAAACCAATGTTATGTATGATCAGTGGCGTGTCACTAAAAAGTGCTTTTTTATTAGACACAATACCAATATGAACCAAGCCTTTCCCTAAATCCCAAGCCACAATATCTCCAGCCGTATACTTTTTATCTTTCACTTCAAAGCCTTTTCTTTTTAGATAAGTTTGAATATTGGGAACTCGTCTGTGATCAATATTTTTATCAGGTGATTTTAAACCCCATTTTTGTGGGTAAAGTTTAAAATTCTTTTTCATATCTTCGTGAATTTCTTTTTGTAAATCTATGCCTTGCTTGCGTAAAGCACGAATCACAACATCTGTGCATACACCTTTATATAAAGGAACATCTCCCATAGGGTATTTAAGTTGCGTGTATGCAGGATCATATAATAAAGTTTTTCCTATTTGGCTTTTTGCATCCTTCACCAATTGATCATTCGAAAAAGCCCAACTTGTTATCGAAAATAAAAGGCTTAGGATAAAAACTAATATTTTTTTCATTTCAACTATCATTATTTTTCTCAATATCTGCAACCATATTTTTATAGTTGCAGATTCAAATCATTAAATTTAAAGATTAAAGTTTAATCGCTAACACTCGCTCTTCTTGCATATCACGAATGGCCGACTGAATACCTTCACGACCTAATCCTGAATCTTTCACACCGCCATAAGGCATGTTATCTACACGGAAAGATGGTATATCATTAATAATAACACCACCAACATGTAAGTTATTCCATGCATACATCATCTTATTTAAGTTCTGAGTATAAACCCCTGCCTGTAAACCAAAACGACTTGAATTGATTTTATCTATACCTTGTTCAAACGATTTATATTTTTCAATCACCGCAACAGGGCCAAAAACTTCATCTTTATAAACTTCAAGTGATTCATCTACTTTTTCAAGTAAAGTTGGTTCAAACATCACACCATTAACATCGCTACCAGACAATAGTTTGGCACCTTTTTTTACCGCTTTATCGACCCATTTTTTCAAACGATTCGCTTCTGTGTCTTTAATCATCGGCCCTACCATCGTTGTATCTAAAGATGGATCTGCTGCTTTTAGCTTTTTCAGTTTTGAGACAAGCTTTTTCTTCACTTCTGCATAAATATCAGCATGAATTAAAATGCGTTGAACGCTAATACATACTTGCCCTGCATGGTTATATGCCCCTCCAACCAAACGATCTATGAAAGCATCGGTAATATCTGTGTCGGGTTCAACTAATACAGCTGCATTACCACCTAATTCTAAGGTTACTTTCTTACGACCTGCTCGTGCTTTCATATCCCAACCAACTACATCTGAGCCTGTAAAACTAAGCAGCTTAAAGCGATCATCTGTGACTAATACATCTGCATGTTCACGTGGGCATGGTAAAACTGAAAATGCACCTTTAGGTAGATCAGTTTCTGCTAAAACTTCGGCAATTTTAATTGCTGAAATAGGCGTTAAACTTGCAGGTTTAAGTACAAAAGGACAGCCTGCTGCAATTGCAGGTGCAATTTTATGTGCTGTTAAGTTAAGTGGAAAGTTAAACGGACTAATGAGAGATACTGCACCAATTGGAACCTGTTTGATAAAACCTTGATAGCCTGAAGATGCTGCTGTAACGGCAAAAGGAATCAGTTTTCCTTCATCTAATTGTGTCACTGCATCTGCCGCAATTTGGAATGTATTAATTAAACGCTCGACTTCTGCCACAGCTGCTTTACGTGGTTTTCCACCTTCTGCAATTAAAATTTCGGTCAGTTCATCACGCATTTCATTAAATCGTTTTACACAATGTAATAAGATTTTTTGCTTTTGGAATGGTTCAAGTTTTGCCATTTCTTTTTCTGCTTTAACCGCAGATTGAATCGCTTTTTCTAATGTTTTTTCATCTGCTAATGCCACACGTGCAAATGTAGTTTGCTTATATTTATCTTGTACGTCTAACCATCGTTCAGTTTTGTAAGCCTTACCTGCAACATAAAGTGGATAATATTTAATGTGTTGATTGCTTTCGGTCATTACAACATCCTCTTTTTTATAAAACATCTATATTTACTTGCCTTATATAATGCGCTTAGTTGGCTCAAGCTTCATTATTTTTAAGTAACAATTTGATGTTTCTAACATGTACGCTATTTCGTACATTTATTGAGGAAAATGTCGAATATCTATCACTTTTAAGTTTGTATATATTTAAATCATACAGAGACAGGTAGGTCTCAACATAAGAAAGAATAAAAAGAAGAAAATAATAGACAGCAGGATGCTAGGTACAACAGGAGTTTTACCTTTCATTGAATACAAAGAAACCCCGTCAGGATGATGGGGTTTCTTTTATGAAAAGAATGATAAAAAAGAAGTAGTCACACTACTTCTCTTAAAAAAACTTTATTTTTTAGATGATTCAATAATTAAGCGTGTTGCCAAATAGAGACGAGGGACAATCGTATCTAACAACACATATTCTGCATTAGTTGAATGTGCACCATCTCCAGATAAACCCATACCTTCAATTACAGCAGCTTTAGATCTTAAACCAGCAAAAGCAGCATCTGTACCACCACCTGTAGCTGTACTTAATACATTTAATGGTAGATTTAATTCATCTTTGTAAATAGATTTAGCTTTATCTGTTAATGATATTGCTTTGTCATTGGCAACCAATGGTGGGCGACGAACTTCAAATTTAACTGCGACTTGACTATCTGCTAATTTCTTATTTTTCACTCGGTCTTGAAGTGTCTTTTCTACTAAATCAAAATCTTCAACCTTTAATGCTCGGACATCGGCTTGAGCTGATGCAGCATCAGGTATTACATTACGTGTTTTCCCTGCCGTTGCTACAGTCCAATTTAATTTTAACCCAGTTTTAGGATTAGATAAGTCTTGCATTTGTGCAATTTGATGAGATAACTCAGTTAAAGCATTTACTCCATCTTCAGGACGAACACCTGCATGAGAAGACTTTCCTTTAATATCTAAATATGCCGCGCCAATACCACTGGTTGCTAATCGAAGGCTACCATCTTTACCACCACCTTCAAATGATAAAACTACATCTTGATTTTGAGCCGTTTCGGTAATTAATTTTCGAGAGCCCGGTGAACTAATTTCTTCATCAGCATTAATCAAAACTGTAATTGTTCCAAAATCTTTATAATTTAATTTTTTTATAGTTTCTAAGGTATGAATGATTGAAGCTATTCCTTGCTTATCATCTAAAATCCCTAAGCCGTACACCTTATTGCCTTCAATTTTAAACGGTTGATCTTTTAATTGTCCTTTCTGATATACCGTATCCATATGCGCAATAAGCATAATCTTGCTAGTTCCAGTTCCTTTTACAACGGCTTTAACAACAGGTCCCACTTTTTCGGGAGTATCATCCATTCGATAAATATCAGTTAATTGATGTACGCTAACTTCAGCACCAGCTTGCTTTAGTCGCTCAGCAATTAGTGTAGAAATTTTATTTAAGCCATCTAAGTCTTTACTACCAGACTCTATGTTCACAAGCTCTTTTAAAGTATTTAAATACGTTGATTGTTGTGCTTCTACCACTGACTTCACATCTTGATTACTAACAGCAAATAAAGATGTAGACATAAAACTGGCAACCGTAAATGCAAGAATATGCTTTGTTTTCTTCATCATGAATAATTTCCTTTTCTTCTTTTCGATTTAAAAATTGCTAAATACATTATTGTTCTAAGCAATTTAGATTCCAATCTCACATAAATTTGGATAAAACTCAATCAGATAACGTAAAATATGATAATTATTTAATCAAATTGTAATTTTTTCCAGCCATATA
>NZ_JAXHPF010000011.1:0-86314 GCF_034187745.1 Acinetobacter faecalis
GATAATAGTGAATCATCGTGCTAATAACTAATTTGATTGCTTTTGAAACTGATCAAAGTGTGATTAAATAATTAATATTTATAAATATTATAAAGGCTGATCTGTGTTTGATGGGGTGTTACAACTTTTAGGAGGAATTGGTTTATTCCTTCTTGGCATGACATTAATGACCGATAGCCTAAAAGAAATTGCGGGAACATCTTTACGTCAATGGTTATCCAAATTTACAGGTTCACCAATTAAAGCCATAAATTCCGGCATAATCTTCACATTGATCGTTCAATCATCTACAGCGACTACACTGGCAACAATTGGTTTTGTAAGTGCAGGCGTATTAACCTTTTCACAATCCATTGGCGTTATTGTTGGTGCAAACATAGGAACAACAAGTACAGGGTGGATGGTTGCTTTACTGGGTGTTAAATTCTCAATAGGTCAATTTGCTTTACCTTTTATTGCATTGGGAGCTTTATTAAAAGTTCTAGGTGGTGCACGTTGGTCTTTATTGGGCTTGGTTCTTGCTGGTTTTGGTTTGATTTTTTATGGAATTGAGCTATTACAGATTGCGATGGCCGATCTATCTAAACAGATAGATTTATCAATTTTTACGACTTCTACATTTTTTGCTAAATTGTTGCTAGTTCTTGTCGGATTAATCATGACGATTATCTTGCAGTCTTCAAGTGCTGCAATTACAACAACTATTGCCGCTTTAGCAAGTCAGATGATCCAGCTTGAACAGGCACTATTTTTAATTATTGGACAAAATATAGGTACGGTTGCAACGGCAATTTTAGCATCATTAAGTACAACTGCGAATGCAAAACGTACGGCTTTATCACATTTGCTTTTTAATGTTATTGCTGCAATTTTTGCATTTTTTATTCTGGTACCCATGATTTTATGGGAATATGGCAATATAAAATTCATTAGTAGTTTTGAGCAGGTTATTATTGTTGCTGCATTCCATACAGTATTTAGTCTGTGTGGAGCATTATTATTTATGCCGTTTTTAGAACAGGTTAAAGCCTTAATCTATAAACTAATTCCAAGTGATGAAGATGCACTTTTGACTTATTTAGATGATTCTAGTTTGTCATTTCCAAGTGTTGCGATTGCAAATGCTAAAAATGTGATTTTTCAATCAATATCATTACAACTTAATTGGATTGCCTCAGGATTAAAAGAGGGGCATATACCATCAGCACAACAAATTAAGCAACAAGATGTATTAATCGAAAGACTAGAAGAATACTTATCTAAAATTATTGTTGTTGAAAAAAGTAAAGATCAATATGATTTGTTTCAGTTACTTAGAATAATGGTGTATTTGAAAGTTTTTAGAAGCGATATTGAGCAGATGGCATATGTTAAACAACTTAGAACTCAACCTGCATTGTTTCAAATTGCTTTAGATTATTTAGATATTTTGGGCGAAGATATTCATCATGCTTTAAATTTAAGTGATAGTTCAAAAAATAAAAGTCTATTGTCTGAACTACTTCATTTAAAAAAATGGAATGAAGAGCATCGAGATCAAATTCGTGAAACTATACATGAATATGCAGCTTCTAATCATCTTAGTGCATCACAAACTATTGAGTTACTCGCTGCTCAGCGTTGGCTAGTGCGTTTTATTGCACATCACCAACGCTTTGTGAATGTTATATCAACACAAACTAAAGTTAATGAGCCGCATTTAGCTGACGTCGAGCATGTTTAAACGCAGTTCTTAAGCCTTCTTCTAATGTTGGATGGTAATAAGCTTGATTAAGTACTTCATCTAAAGTTATATCTTGATGAATCATCCAAGAAAGTAAGTGTGCAATATGTTCTGCTGAATCTACAAAAAGTTCTGCACCTAAAAGCTTTCTTGATTTTTTATCAATATAAACTTCAATGGCTCCTTTATTTTTACCTAAAACAATTGCACGCCCTTGTTTTTCGTAAGAAACAAAACCTGTAATAAAATCGATGTTTTGTTGTTTTAACTGTTTAAAGCTTTGTCCTGCTGTTGCCATTTCAGGAGAGCTGAACACAATTCCTAAAGAAGTTAGTGTCTTAATATTTTTCACTTGTGGATAATTTAAACAGTTATGAACAGAACCTCTGCCTTCGTTGGCAGCTTCATGTTGAAGTGGGGTGGTTGTGAGTGCATCCCCTGTAATAAATATTGGGAAATCTGCGAGTTGTTTGGTTTCACTGTGAACAGGTAGGCTTCTAATATCTTTAAAATCTTTTGAAATACTGCTTAAATTTAAAGTGTTTAAGTAACTTTTTCGACCTGTAGCAACAAGTAGAAATTCAACATTTATATTTTTAGATTCATTATTTTCTGTAAATTGAATATTCACACCATTCTCAGTTTTATTGACTGAATCTGGTAGAACTTCAAACTTGATATTAAGTTCTTTGCTAAGAGTTTGTTGTGCAAGCTCTTGTAAGTTTGGACTTGTTAAAGCACCTACTTTTCTACTTCTAGCGAATACTGTTGTATGCACACCTAAGCGATGCATAGCTTGTGCAAGTTCAATCGCAATTACGCCACTACCAATGACCGCAATAGATTTAGGAAGTGTTTCTAATTCAAAAACTTGATCTGAAGTAATTAAATGTTCACCTAATTCATCTTTCCATTTCTGATCAAATGTAGGCGTAGAACCAACTGCAAGAATAAAGGACTTTGCTTGATATTCTGTATTATTCACTAGAATTGTATTGGCATTTTTAAATGATGCTTTGCCTGAAATTTTATTTTCACTTGGCCAACTATTCACATCTCTAATGGTCGCTGCTGTAAAACGATCTCGTAATTGTCGAACATGCGACATTACATTTGAAGTATCTATTTTACTTTCTACATTGAGTGAAACTTCTTCTGCATGTTGAATATCATACATACGGTTTGCCGTAGAAATAAGGACTTTGCTTGGCATGCAACCTACTCGGGCACAGGTTGTATCCCAAGGGCCATCATTAATAATTAGAATGTTTTGTGTGTGTTTAATGGCTTCTTTATAAGCCGCAATGCCTGCTGTACCAGCGCCAATAATAATGATGTCATACATAATAAATAAAATTATTTGAAAGAATTTATAGTATTCATACCATATTTAACGGTTGTAATTATGCTTATTTGTAAATAAAAAAACGGCAATTAATTGCCGTTTTAAAGAGACTATATTGTTGTGCCCATACTAATGCCAACAGTAGGTTTAAGTTCCATAGAGCTACATCCAAAAAGTGATGCAGAACAAAGTAGGACGATAAGAAGTTTATTCATGGAGTAAGCCTTGTGATTTTGCTTGATTGAATAATGCGCTAGAGCGAGTTCCGCTTCGGCAAACCATTAAAATAGGTTTTGGTAGCTCATTATAATATTTGGCAAATTCGTGAATGTCTGTTTGAGTAATTTTACCGCTCATGACAGGTTGGTAAATTACACTAACATGTTGACGTTCTGCAATTTCTCTTAATTCACTTACTTTAACTTTATTGCCATCTTCTTCATCTGGTCTATTCACAACAACAGATTTAAAACCTTGTTGCATAAGTTGACTAAACTTTTCCGAAGACATTTGCCCTGTAACACTAACGTTATTAGTTAGGGCTTTACTTAAACCGTTTTCGGCAAAAGTTGCCGTTGAAAAACAAAAAATCAAACAACAAATAAGTCTATTAAAGACGTGATTAGTCATCCAATAAATCCATTTGTTTTGCAAGTTGAAATAAATTATTTGAGCGATTACCCGTACGGCAGAACATTAAAACAGGTTTAGGTAACTCGTTATAATGATTAGCAAAAGCACGTACATCTAATTCTGTAATTTGACCTGCAACAACAGGCTGATAAACATAATCTAAGCCAGCAGAGCGAGCTGATTCTTCAATGAGAGCACTTGTTGGTTGGCTAGGACCACCTTCCATATCTGGACGGTTATTAATAATAGATTTAAAACCTTTTTCAACCACTTGAGAAATATGTTCTGGTGCAATTTGACCTGCAAAACCTACATTTTCACTCATTTCATTACTCCATAAGTTCATCAATACATTTATGCTTTATGATAGCATTATGATGAAAAGGGAACGCATTGTTCTTTAATTTTAAGCTAAGTTTTTATGCATATAGATAATTAAAAAATTGCAATGGAGTGCATATGTTCGCTTATACCGTAGAGCCCTTATATGTAAAAAGTGGGCAAGATGTCATTGCAGCAGATTTTTATCATCCTAAAAATATAGAAAAACCACCTGTTATTATTATGGCGCACGGTTTGGCAGCGTTAAGACAATTTAAGTTGGTTCAATTTGCGAAACGATTTGCTCGTACTGGATATGCTGTTGTTTTATTTGATTATCGATATTGGGGCGGAAGTACAGGACGACCACGTGAATTAGTATTTTTAAAAGCACAGCTCGAAGATTGGCGAACAATGATTTCTCATTTAAGCGAGCGTCAATCTATAGATGCAGAGCGAATGATTTTATGGGGTACAGGTTTAAGCGGTGGTTATGTTTTATCTTTAGCGGCAACTTTAGCAAATATTAAGGCAGTCATTACTCAAGTTCCTTATGTGGATGGAACTGCAAGCGTAAAACGTTATCCGCTACAACAATTATCAATAGCACTAAAAATATCTACTCAAGATTATATGGGTGCTAAAGTTGGAATGTTGCCCAAAACACTTCCTGTAGTAGATACATCCGAATTATGTTTTATGCCATCTAAAGATAGTTATGAAGGATTTTTATCTATTCTAAATACAGATTATTTTTGGAGTGGTGAAATTCCTGCAAGAGCATTTTTTAGTTTAATGCGCTATAGACCAATACAAGTGGTACGACAAATTAAGGTTCCTGTTTTATTTATAGCCGCTTTAGAAGATAGTGTTGTTCCTATTGAGGCAAGTCGTGAAACAGTCACAAATATTGCGCCATATGTGGAATATCATGAGTGGGATATGAAGCATTATGATATTTTTCATGGTAAATGGTTTGAAAAAGCAATTTCAACTCAATTAGAATTTTTACAACAGCATTTAGGAGTCCGTTAAATGATTATTGTATGCCCTGAATGTGGAGCAAAGAACCGTGTACCTGAGGAAAACTTTTTCCAAAATCCATCATGTGGACAGTGTCACGAAGCATTAATTACATTAATGCCAATAGAATTGAATGAACAAAATTTTAGTAATTTTATTAGTCATAGTGATTTACCTATTTTGATTGATTTGTGGGCAGAATGGTGTGGACCTTGTAAAATGATGGCGCCACATTTTGCTCAAGTTGCAAAGCTATATCCAAATGTAGTTTTTGCTAAAATTGATACCGAAGCAAACCCTAAATTAAGTGCTGCATTTAATATTCGAAGTATTCCGACTTTGGTTTTGATGAATAAAACCAACGAAATTGCTAGAATAAGCGGAGCATTAAGATCTACCGAGCTAAAAGAATGGCTAGATCAACAGCTAAATGCCAACAAATAAACACATTGGAGAGAACGTGTCAGATTCTTACGTAAAGCCTGAAGGTACTCTATCCCTTCAAACAATTGCAATGCCAGCCGATACAAACTGGAGTGGTGATGTATTTGGTGGTTGGATTGTGTCGCAAATGGATTTGGCTGGAGCAATTCATGCAGAGCGTTTTAGTAAAGGACGCTGTGCAACAATTTCAATTAATCAAATGACATTCCTTGTCCCTGTAAAAGTAGGGGATGTGATTAGTTGTTATACCAAAATTCTAAAAGTTGGTAATACATCAATTCAAATGCAAATTGAAGTTTGGGATAGTCACGATAGTTCACGTGAAGCAAAACGTGTAACTGAAGGTGTTTTTACTTTTGTTGCTGTAGATGTTAAAGGCAATAAACGCCAAATTCCTGAAGAAGTTAAGCAGAAATTTGCTGAAGATCAAAAGTAATTCATAAAAAATCCCAGATATAAATCTGGGATTTTTATTTTAAAGATCAATTCTTTTTCAATTGATCTTTAGATACCCAAGCCCACAGCATTTCACATTGAATAGGCTCTTCGTTGCTTTCATCTGTTACAGATACAGCCACTAAAGTTTCGCCTTTATCTGTGCTTTGCATTAACTGCTGTTGTTCGGCAGTTAAAGTAGCTACAGCAGTCATAGCACCTTTAGTTGGCCGTTTAAAATCGACCTTAAAGCTTTTAATGAGCACAATTGCAGTATCTGGAACATTCATTGCTGTTACAAATCCTGTTGCCGTTTCCGCAATAAGTGCCATTGCACATGCATGAATTTGTCCAATATGGTTTTGCATAGCTTTGTGATTCGCAAGTTGAACCACAACTTTATTAGGCAACATTTCCAAATATTGAACTTTTGCTGTACCTACCATAGGCACGACTCGACCAAAAGCTCGACTCCACAAAGCATTACGAACTCTTTTGGGAAATTTAGAGGTCGTTTTAACAAGTTTAGATAAGCGATTGGTCTGAGTCATGAGTATCCTCTTTAGGCAATCCTGCCTTAATCTTTAAAGTTATTGAACTGTAAAGGTACGCCAAATTGTTGCTCTTTTAAGAAAGCCATAATTTGTTGCAAAGTATCGCGTTTTTTATCTGTCACGCGAATTTTGTCACCTTGAATAGAAGATTGCGCTTTAATGCCACTTTCTTTAATGGCTTTATTAATTTTTTTTGCAGTATCTGAGTCAAGACCATCTTTAAGTTTGATGATTTGAATGACATTTTTACCAGATGCAGTCATTTTTTGTGGATCAAGCGCTTGAATATCTACTTTACGTTTAAAGAAGTGATTTTCAAGCATGCTATAAACTTGTTCACATTGGAAATCACTTTCAGTTGAAATTTTGATTTCTTTATTTTTTTCACTCAATTCAATTTTTACGTCTTGTCCACGGAAATCGAAACGTGTTGCAATTTCTTTTTCAGTGTTCTGAACTGCATGATTTACTTCAAAAATCTCTAATTCTGAAACAATATCGAAAGATGGCATATTTTAGACCTTTACAAGTGGAAAGAATATCTGAGATGCTAGGGATGTTTTCTTCATTTGCCAAGTGCTGTTTACATCAAAGGAGTGCGTAATGATCCGTAAACAAGATATTACTACATTTGAGTTTCCAGAAAATTCAATTATCTGGGATGTACGAGATACAAATGCGTTTGCTGAAGCGCACGTTAAAGGTGCTGTTAATCAGCCCATTACTAGCTTATCAGCAGATAGTTTAACTCAAGTGGCAACGGATCAACCCATTTACATTTTATGTGGTGGTGGTAGTAAAGCACCCCGTGCTGCTGAATTATTAGAAGGCTTTGATAGTCAGCGTGAATATGTTGTATTAATGGGTGGCACACGTGCTGCTCGTGATGCAGGCTTGCCTTTAGAACAAGGTGTATAAAAGCTAAAAAATAAAAAAGCGCCGAAAGGCGCTTTTTTTGTCACGAAAATTTTTAAAATTCTAAGAATGTTAAAAGACTATTCTTAAAGATGAATTTAAGGCTGAGGCTTAAAGTAAGGCTTTTTTATTTTCAATTTCTTTTGAAAGCGCGTTGCACTTAATTTTTTAACTAAGTCTGATGGAACAGGGCAAGCTTCACTTAAAATTTGTGCTGCTAATATATCACTACAAAGAGGAGCAAAAAGAAAACCTTTAGAACCTAAACCTGCAAAGCTATAAATTTCATCTTCAGATTTTAGCTTTCCAAGAACAGGGAAGTAGTCCTGACTTTGCGCACGAACAGAAGCGCGCCCTTGCCAAGTCGAAACATCCGCTAAATTTTCTGCATATTCAGGAAATACACTGTGGATAAGATCATAGTTATGAACATGATCTTCCAATAAAACGTCGCTATCATCTCTATTTGGATAAAAAGATGCACCCAAAACTAAATGTTGAGCATCGAGTTGCATGCAATAACCGCCATAACTTTGTGCTTGATGCATATGTAACGGCTGATTTTCGTTATTTACCCAACTTACTTGCCCACGAATAGGTTTTAAAACAGGGTGATTTTCAAAGAAATCTGCATTGTTACGCGCACTACAAACAATCACATGATCATAGCGATTTAATAATTCATCATTTGACCAAACAGCAACGCCATTTTCTGTTTGATTGATTCGTGTAATTTTAGCTTGTTCAAAATGAATTAAAGCATGATCTAATATTTGATCACGTAATTGATGCGGTGAAACTGCACCTGCTTGTAATAAATTTACGCTTGAATATTCAGTTGTTAATTCTTCATTTTTAATTTGAGCCATCAATACATTTTGTGGATATTGATTGGCTAAATCTAATAACTCATCTGCATTTTTTAACGCAATTTGATTAACCTGAATTGGGCGAAAAGCTTTAAAAAATTGATAATGACGTATGGCGTGTTGCCAAGCCAAAGTCATTAAATGTTCTGAACTTTGTTCAATTGGGCACAGTTTTGGGTTTAATAACGCAAGAGGATTACCCGAACCACCCGAAAGCGGCGCTGATTGGTCGTATATGGTGACTTTATGACCACGATTAGCAAATACCCAAGCAGAACTTAAACCCGCTATTCCTGCGCCAATAATCGCAATTTGGCGTTGTTTAAATTGAGATTTCTTGTTCTTTGAATCTGTTACATCTAAATTGGACGGTAAATTCGCTATTTGTTCACTTACTTCTTCTAATTCATTTGTAGTTTCAGGCGCTTCCCAAATGCCTTTTAACATTTCACGTTTATGTTTAAAACCACGAGGGCGCGAAATACTAATGCCATTTTGTTTTAAACCGCGTTTAAGAACACCAGCAACACTGAAAGATGAAAAAGTTGTTCCAACATCTGAAAGACGAACAATATTATTTAAAATTTGTTGCTCCCAAATATCTGGGTTGCAAGAGGGTGCAAATCCATCTAAAAACCAGGCATTTACAGAACAAGTTTTTTCTATAATAGGAAAAATATCGTATGCATCACCTAGCCATAAATCTATAGAAAAACGCTCTTTAGCAAATGAAAGTCTATGACAACCTGCAATAGGTAGTGGATATTGCTCAATGAGTTGAGAAGATAGATCTCTTAATTCGGGCCAAACATTTAAAGCTTGAATTAAATCTTCTTTTTTTAGAGGGAATTTTTCTACAGAAATAACATGAAGATGACTATGATTGTTAGGTCGGACTTGTTGCCACAATTGCCATAAAGCAAGAATATTTAAACCTGTACCAAAACCTGTTTCACCTACGCAAAAATATTCAAAATCTTTTAAATTTTCTAAGCGTGTTGGTAAATCATTACCGTTTAAAAACACATGGCGAGTTTCTAAAAGACCATTATCTTTTGAGAAGTAAATATCGCCAAATTGTTTAGATACAGGAACATTAATTCCATCTACAAGTTGCCAATCGAGATCAGCAGTTTGAATTGCGTTAGACAAAACCACACAACCTTTTATCGAATATTAAAAGTTAAATTACCACTGACGACGACGTTTAGCATATACATAGCTGGCAATTAAGAAGCCAAGTAATACACCAACTGCAAGTGTTGTAGCGCCATATAAAAACATTTGTGCGCTGCGTTCACTTTGTAGAACTTGAACCTGAACACCTAAATTATCATTTTTTAACTGTAATTCTTGGTTTTGGGTTAAAGCATCTAAATTGGCTTTTTCAAGTTGCTGTAAACGTGTTGTTTGATCATGCACTAAAGCTTTTACTTTCGCTTCTTGAAGCATTTTGTTTTTTGCAATTTGTTCAGCAGTAAGCTTTCTATTTTCGATATCTTGCGGAGAATTTGCTGAAATAGGATTACGCGTAGTCGTTGGTTTATTTGCAGGAATTGGCTGCAAAGGATTTTGTGCGACTACAACAGCAGCATTTTGAGATGGAGCTGCTTCGGTAGTTGGTTCCACCGCCCAAGCAGTTGAACACAATAGTGTGAAACTTAATGCACTAGAAACAACGATACGCATATACCTTATCCTTTAGGAAATGCTTTATTGAAAGATTTAATGTCAATATGACTATAAATACCTTCTTTTAAGAATGGTTCTTCAGCCACCCATGCTTCAACTGCTTCACGGCTTTCGAAATCGACAATAATTGTGCTGCCGTAAAAACCTGCTTGAGGATTGTTTGGATCTTTAGGTAATGCACCTGCAACAATTAAGCGACCTTCATCATTTAATTGTTCTAATCGCGCTACATGCGCAGGACGAGTAGCTATACGCTTTTCTACTGTACCTTCGTTATCTGTACAGCTTAGGACGAATAATGGCATATTTTTAATCCAATTTTTTTATAAAATTCTTACTCAGATGTCTTAAAGTATTTTCTTAATACAATAAACTGAATAATGATAAAGGAAAACATCACAATCATGTCACCAAATGCAGTGAATTCACCCCAATATTTTCCATTTGCGAAAATAAAAGCAAAAAATACATGCAAAAATGACATTACTGCAAACATTGCAGTCCAAGCGTAGTTTAAATTTTTCCAGCCTTTTTCATTCAAATTTAAGACAGAACCAAATAAACGTTGGATAAGTGGTTTCTTGTCTTTTGTAAAAAATGGAGAAAGCAAGAAAACACCAGCGAATACTAAATTAAGTAATGCTGCTTTTAATTTAATATAAAAGTCATCTGAAAGTATTAAGGTAATACCACCAAAAATAACCGTCATAAATAAAACAAGCCATTGTTGTTTATCTAAACGGAATTTTTGAGCAACAAATAAAGCGCCGTATACAACAAGCATTGAAATAATTAGACCCGTTGTTGCAACCAAAATATTATTGTTATCTACACCACCCGCAGATCCAATAAATTGTAAAAGAGGATGCTCAGTATTCTTAGGATCTACAGTTTTATATAAATAAAAGAAAATAATGAGTGGCACAAAGTCTAAAAGTGCTTTCATGTTAAAGTATCTGAATCTGATTAAATAATTGACATAGTATAAGTGATGGAAGGCATAGATTTACATACACATAGTAATATTTCTGATGGAACTTTGTCTCCAGAGCAACTTGTGCATGCTGCCATAGAAAAAGGCATACATACATTGGCTTTAACAGATCACGATACAATGGATGGTTTGGTTCTTGCACAAAAAGCCGCAGAAAATAATGCACTTAAAATTATTTCTGGTGTAGAAATTTCAAGCCAATGGTCTCGTCCTTCAACTAAAAAATCTTATGGTGTTCATGTGGTTGCATTAAATATGCAAAATCCAGCACCTTTAAATAAACTACTTGAACAACAAAAAATAATTCGTGCAGAACGAGCAAAACAAATTTGCGATTTGCTTACGCCTTTAATTGGTGAAGATATTTATTTAGATGTGATTGCAAAAGTCGATAGCATCCCAGACCGCATTACAAGAACTCACATTGCAAAAACATTAGTTGAAAAAGGTTACGTTAGCCGTCCGCAACAAGCGTTCGATAAATATATTAAAGAAGGCAAAAAAGCCTACGTAAAATTTGATGGTTTAGGCTTGCAAGAAACCATTGAAGTCATTCATCAAAGTGGTGGATTTGCTGTACTTGCACATCCTACACGTTACGATTTATCTGCAACGAATATTCGTTATTTAATTGAAATATTTTCTAAATTTGGTGGTGATGCTGTGGAGCTTCCGCCTGCAGTTGAGCATGCATCAACACGCCAAATGGTAGATAGAATGATTGCTGAATATAATTTGAAAGTTTCTGTAGGAAGTGACTTTCATGGTGACAATATGCCATGGATTAGATTAGGCAATATTCCTCGTCTAAAAGAAGGGCAAGTTGGTATTTGGGAAAGTTTTTCTTAATTTATCTTTCCCTCATCCCAACCTTCTCCCTGAGCTATATATAGCGCAAGAGAAGGCACATCTTCTTCTTATAGGAAATAAGAAACATTGTTTCATAAGGGGGAGTATCAACAACTTAGAGTAAATTGTGATCTTGAGCCTGAATAGGTGGTGGTGTTGGTTTACCTAAGGTTCCTAAAAGTTCAATTTCAATAGTTCTCACCATTGCATCTAAAGGTAAGTCATTGCTTTGTGTGCCAAAAGGTTCTTCAATTTCTGAACTTAAAGCATCTAAACCTAAAAATGTATATGCCAAAATACCCACCAAAAGTGGCGTTGCTAAACCTAATGTTGAACCCAAGCTAAATGGCAACATAAAGCAGAAAAAATAAACGGTACGGTTTAACAAAACAGAATAAGCAAAAGGTAAAGGCGTGGTTGCAATACGGTCACAACCTGTTTGAACTAAGCTGAGTTCCGTTACATGCGCATTCATTTGTGTGTAAATAATATCGGAAATTTCACCTTCTTTTAGGGCTTGCATAAGCTCCCATTGAATCAGGCTTAACGTGTATTGCGGTGCATTCACCTGTTGATAGAGTTGCGTTAAAGCCTGCTGACTCATACCACTCGTTTCCACAAGTTCAGTTGGGTTGGCTGTTTGATGGCGCAGTCGATCGCGCAGTACATTTGCAAAGACAATTACATGATGAATAACACGTTCACGACGACCTTGGCTGAGCATACGACAATCTCGGTCAAAGTGGCGCGCATTTGCAATGAGTAAGCCCCAAAGTTTGCGTGCTTCCCACCAACGGTCATAACATGCGGAGTTTTTAAAGCCTAAGAAAATAGAAAGAACAACACCAATTAAGGTAAAACCAACAAGTGGTAATTCTGGAAAGTTCAAAAAGCCAATATAAGATAGACCACCAATAATGGTAGAAAGTAAAACTACGAAGCCTAAAGGTGGCAAAACTTTAGGTAAAATTGTACCTTTCCATGAAAATAAAAGCTTAAATATACTCGTTTGTTCTCGAACAATCATTTATTAGAATCATCACTATTTTGAGTTGATATTCGTAGTTAAAGAGTGAATTGTCAATCTTATTAACAAAAGCTTAATCAAATGTTAAAAGCTTTTGCTCTGCAAATGAAAATGTACCATTAGGTGAAATAATACAATGATCAATAAGTTGTATTTCGACCATTTCACAGGCTTTTCTTATTTGTTGTGTAAGTGATAAATCTGCATTTGATGGTTGAGCTAAACCAAATGGATGATTATGTGCAATGACTATAGATGTGGTGTGATGGCTAATTGCGAAACGTAGTAACTGATTAATTGATATTTCACAGGAATTAATCGATCCATAAAATAACTTTTTAAATGCAATTTTACGTAGGTTTGCATCTAAACATAAAACAGCAAAAACTTCTTGAACCTCGCCTAAAAGCTCAAATTTTAAAAAATCGAGTAATAATTTAGAATTACTGAGCTCTAATTTTTCTTGTTTTAAGTGTTGTGAAATATAACGACGACCTAATTCTTTAACTGCCATTAACTGTGCGTATTTGGTATTTCCTATTCCATGAAAATGTTTAACATCTTCCAAAGTTGCATCTAATAACGACGTAATATCACCAAAATGTTGAATTAATATTCTTGCCAATTCAACCGCAGAGTGTTGCTGTGAGCCTGAACGTAAAAAAATAGCGAGTAATTCTGCATCAGATAAGCTTGCTGCACCTTGTTGGATTAAACGTTCACGAGGGCGCTCTTGTTCAGGCCAATTTTTAATAGAAAAATTCATTGTTTTAAGTCTTATTTATTATAAATGTGTGTAATTTTTCCAAGTCACATACTTGGGAAAGCTAATATTTAATGATATTGTGAGCGCCACTGCAACAGAAAGGTAAACTGTTCGTGAGTTTTGACCTCAGTGTAATTCCAAATAAAAATATTATTGTCGCTGTAACAGGCGGTATTGCAGCGTATAAAAGCGCAATTTTAGTTCGTCGTTTAAAAGATGCGGGCTTTAATATTCGCGTTGTTATGACCAAAGGTGCACAAGCTTTTGTTACGCCACTCACATTTCAAGCTTTGTCAGGTAATTCTGTTCATACCGAATTATTAAACCCTGAAGCAGAAGCGGGAATGGGGCATATTGAACTTGCACGTTGGGCAGATTTAATTCTTGTTGCGCCTGCATCTTGTGACACTTTAGCAAAATTTGCCGCAGGTTTAGCAGATGATTTACTTTCCACATTATATTTAGCAACTAAAGCGCCTGTTTGGGTTGCTCCTGCAATGAATCAGCAAATGTGGGCTGCAAAAGCGACACAAAGAAATTTGAACACACTTGTTGAAGATGGCGTACACGTAATTATACCTGATGCAGGTGCTCAAGCTTGTGGTGATGTTGGTTTAGGTCGTATGCCTGAACCTGAAGATCTTGCTTATCAAGTGATTAAGTACTTTCATCAAGCACAGCGCACCATTGCTGAAAAATTCGGACAGTTGGCAGGTAAGCATGTGGTGATTACCGCAGGGCCTACACGAGAATCAATAGATCCTGTTCGCTATATTTCAAATCATAGTACAGGGAAAATGGGCTTTTCTTTGGCTGCTGCATGTTATGCGGCAGGTGCAAAAGTCACGCTTATTGCAGGGCCTGTGAGTTTAGATACACCAAATGGCGTGCGCCGTATTAATGTGCAATCTGCGGTAAAAATGTTAGATACAAGTATGCAGTTGCTTGATGAAGGTTGCGATATCTTTATTGCGACAGCAGCCGTTGCAGATTACCGTGTGGCTGAAGTTGCAGAACATAAAATTAAAAAATCAGGCGATGAGCTGAACATTTCACTCATTAAAAACCCTGATATTGTGGCAACCATTGCACAGCAAGAAAAGCGTCCATTTATGGTCGGCTTTGCAGCTGAAACACGTAATGTTGAGGAATATGCAGCAGGAAAATTGGTTGCTAAAAAACTCGATATGATTGCATGCAATGATGTTTCACGTGTAGATATTGGTTTTGCATCGGATGAAAATGCAATGACCGTATTTTTTGCAGAACATTATCAAATGCAAAAACGTGATTTAGAAAAAGCCTCTAAACAGGAAATTTCACAGCAATTGGTTGATGCAATTCATGATGCTTTAAATCGTGAACCTGAAACAGAAGAAGATTTTTAATCTTTAGTATTTAAATTACAGTTCTAAAATTTTATTCCATATTAAATGCAGCCTAGGCTGCATTTTTTGTGCAAACTCAAAAGGAAAAGGAATGAACAAATTTTTAAAAGTAGGATTATTTAGTGCTACATTTTTATTCATAGGTGTGGCACACGCTGTACCACTTGAAGATGCAATGAAATCTTTAGCAAAAAACTCAAAAGCATTTGAAAAAGCACAAACAGTTGAGCTTGCACAAACAGCATTAGATGAAATGGTAAAAGCAACGCAATTGGCAAAGCAAAATAAGCCTAAAAAATTAAAAAAATTGGCAGAAACAGATACGAAGATTATTGCTTATGAAGCGCAATTTAATCTTTTACTCAATGAAATTCAGCATGCACAAAAGCTTGTACAAGAAAATAAATTAGATGAAGCGAAACAGGTTTCAAGAAAATTTGATGAAATTAAGAAACAAGGACATAAGGCGTATCGGTTTTAACATTTCATTATTTCAAAAAAAAGACCGCATTTAGCGGTCTTTTTTAGCTTTAAGCTTATGCATTGCCTTCGGCAGCAGCAGCTTGAGCACGTTTCATATTTTCTTCAAACTCTGCATCAAAGTTGATTGGAGTAAGAAGTAATTGAGGGAAGCTACCCTTTGTTACCATGTCATTTACAGCTTCGCGTAAGAATGGGAACAAAATGTTCGGGCAGTATGCACCAAGAATATATGGAAGACGTTCTTCTTCAACCGAATCTACTAAGAAAATACCAGATTGAGTCACATCAACAATAAAAGCTGTTTCGCCAGCATTTGTTGCTTGAACAATTACTTTTAAACCAACTTCAAAATGTGTGTCATCAATTTTTTCAGCAGAAGATGAAAGGTTGATGCTTAATTCAGGTTCCCATGCTTTTGTGAAAACATGAGCGCCAGGTACTTCAAAAGAAATATCTTTAGTGTAAATACGTTCTAATGCTAATTGTGGTTGAGTTTCTTGTTCACTCATTATTGGATCCTTGATATTTCAAAGTTAATTATAAAAAATTATGCGACTAAGTGGTCTAACTTCGCTTCACGATCTAAAGCATAAAGTTGGTCAAAGCCACCAATAAATTGATCTTCAATAAAAATCTGTGGAACAGTGCGGTGGTTGGTGCGTTGCATCAACTCAATACGTGCTTCAGCAGGTTCTTGTGATAAATTAATTTCTTTGTATTCGATGCCTTTACGCTCAAGAAGTTGTTTTGCACGAACGCAATAAGGACATGAATTTGTTGAATAAATAGTCACTTTAGCCATTCTATTTTGCTCCTGAGTCGTAAATTATTTTGCTTTAATCAGTGGTAAGCCTTGAGCTTTCCAATTGCTAATACCGCCATCTAAACGGTAAGCATCTGCATGACCTACTTGTTGTAATGCAGTACCAGCAACTTGACCTAAATTACAGATAAACACGATAGGGCGTTCAGCTGTTTTTAGCTCTTCAACATGACTTGTAATTTTGCTGTAAGGAATATTACGGCTGCCACTAATATGACCTTCACGGAAATCTTTAGCGTCACGTAAATCTACAAGCATTGCATTTTTAGCTTTAACTAAAATGCCTAAAGATTGAGGAGAGATCTTACGACCATTACGTTGGCCTTCTAAAATAAAGAACAACACTACAAGTACAGCAAGTGTTCCAAATAAGAGGGGATGATTCCCCATAAACTCGAACCAACGTTCCACAAATCACCTAATTACAATTTAATATTGTCAAAGAGTATAGCCTATAAATATGGCGATCAAAATCGCATCTTCAAGGGCTATTGTTGAATTAAAATTAATTTTTTTGCTGAGCCTCAGCAATTTCATCAATTAAGCGTAAAAAACTGTCTAAACGACGCGGCAGAATTTCACCATTTTGTACAGCTAAACGAAGCGCACATTGTTTTTCATGTTTATGTGTGCAATTTCTGAATTGGCAATAACCCAAAAGTTTGTCAATTTCAGGGAAGCCTTCTTGAACTTTATCTGCATTTAAATGCCATAAACCAAATTCACGAATTCCCGGTGAGTCAATGAGCGCAGCACCATCACCAAAGCCAATGAGGCGGGTAGATGTTGTTGTGTGCTGACCAAGTGCCGAGTTTTCAGAAATGATATTGGTCTTTTGCGTTGCATCGGGAACAATGGTGTTAATAATTGAGCTTTTACCCACACCCGATTGACCAACAAAGGCAACTGTTTCACCTGCTAATCTTTCTGCAAGTTTAGACACATTGTCCATAGACTGAGTGAGCATGATTTCATAGCCTAAATCTTGATATTCTTTTACCAAGTCTAGAATAGGATCATTTTCTTTGAGTAAATCGGTTTTATTAAGTACCAATAATGCAGGAATTTTGGCATCTGCACAGGCTACTAAATAACGATCGATTAAACCCGGAGCAGGTTCAGGAAGTGGTGCAAAAACAATCACAATTAAACTAATGTTTGCCGCGACAGGCTTCACTTTATGGTAACGATCTGGTCGTGTCAGTAAAGATTGACGAGGATGGATGGCAGTAATAATGCCTAAACCTGTAATTGGGTCGGCTTGCCATTTTACGCGGTCGCCAGTTACCAATAATTCTAAATTGGTACGTGTATGACAACGCCAAACACTACCTAACTCAATAGCTTTCCAAAAAGGTTCAGGTTCGCCATCTTTTACAATTGGTTTTTCAGGATGTACGTCAGGAGTCGAAAGCGTTTGTACTTCAAGTTGTCGACCATAATGTTGAACAACTAGACCTTCTAAATCATTTGAAGTATCTAAATCTTCTTGACGTGTTTTGTGTTGTTTATCTATACGACGTTGCTGTTGCTCGGTTAAGCGTCGTTTACGAATTAAAGCCATTCATATCCTAAAAAACCATGAATCTAATATGGCAAAAATACCACGAAGAAGGGGGGCAATTACAGCTATCATTCGAGAAATTTGCTACTATATTGTTTTTAAGCCTAATAAGATTGCACATTTATGAGCAGCACGCCTGATACACGCCTCATTTGGATTGACCTAGAAATGACAGGTCTAGATACAGATAACGACGAAATTATTGAAATTGCGACGATTGTGACAGACGATAATTTAAATATTTTGGCAGAAGGTCCTGTGCTTGCTATTCATCAGTCTCCAATTAAGCTGAATGCAATGGATGAATGGAATACGCGTCAACATGGGCAATCTGGTCTCATTGAGCGTGTGCGTCGTAGTAAACTGACTGCACGAGATGCAGAGCTACAAACGCTTGAATTCTTAAAGAAATGGGTAGATCCAAAAACATCTCCAATGTGCGGTAACTCGATTTGCCAAGACCGTCGTTTTATGCACCGTTTAATGCCTGAATTGGAACAATTTTTCCATTATCGTAATTTAGATGTATCTTCTGTGAAAGAACTAGCAAAACGCTGGCGCCCAGAAATTATGGGTGGTTTGAAAAAGAATGCATCACACTTAGCAATGGATGATATTCGTGATTCAATTGCAGAGCTTAAATACTACCGTCAATATTTCTTTATTATGAATAAAGACTAATTTGTTGATCGATTTAATAGGGAAGGGGCGAAGGCCTCTTTTTTATTGGCTGATGTTTAAAAAATGGATATAATTTATACATGTTACAAAAAATATTTACGTCGTTCATTTTGATGAAGATGATTAGGTATAAAATTGAATAATGAATTATAAAAACGAGCTTTCTTATGCAAAGTAATAACCCTATTTTAACGCGTGTTGAAATCCAACACGATTATTCTCAGCCGATGACTATTCAAGGCGCTATTCAAAAAGCAACACTTCTTACTGTAATTTCGGCAGTGGTTGGTGTGTCATTTTTCTTTTATGTTTTTATGACGGCTAATTTGTCACTTGCATATACAGGTGCAATGGTTGGTGCAATTGGTGGTTTAATTCTTGCCTTAATTGCAACATTTAAACCCAATACAGCACGTACTTTAGCTATTCCATATGCGTTATTTGAAGGTGCATTTTTAGGCGGTATTTCGGTTGTTTTTCAATTGAAATATCCAGGTGTTCCTTTGCAAGCGTTATTGGCAACATTCGTAACCACTTTTGTTATGTTTGGCTTGTATAAATATCGAATTGTGCGTGCGACTGAAAAATTCAAGTCAGTTGTAATGTCTGCATCAATTGCTATTGCCATTGTATTTGTTGTGCAATTTGTTATGCGTATGGCTTTTGGTTCAAGTATTCCATTCTTATTCGAAACTAGCCCATTAGGTATTGGTTTTGCTGCATTTGTTGCAGTAATTGCATCTTTAAATTTAATTTTAGATTTCGATTTAATTGAAAATGGTGCAGCACAAGGTGCACCTAAAGCAATGGAATGGTTGTCTGCAATTGCGTTATTGGCAACATTGGTTTGGATGTATTATTCATTCTTACGCTTGTTGGGCATGCTCAATAGCGACGACTAATTTAAAAATTAGAAACAAAACGCTCCACATTAGGGGCGTTTTTTATATTTAAATGAAGGGAAATGAAAAAAGATGCATTATGCAATTTAGTAATTTCTAAATTTTAGGCATTATGTGAACAGATTATATTAAGTGAGAGTCTCATGGCACAAGGATTATTAGCAGGTAAACGCTTCCTCATCGCAGGTATTGCAAGCAAATTATCAATTGCATTTGGTATTGCAGAAGCGCTTCATCGTGAAGGCGCAGAGTTAGCTTTTACTTACCCAAATGAAAAACTAAAAAAACGTGTAGATGATTTTGCTGCACACTTTGGTTCAACTTTAGTATTTCCTTGTGATGTAGGCGTTGACGCTGAAATTGACAGTGCTTTTGCAGAACTTGCAAAACATTGGGACGGTTTAGATGGTCTTGTGCATTCAATTGGTTTTGCACCTGCACATACTTTAGATGGCGACTTTACAGACGTAACTGACCGTGACGGTTTTAAAGTTGCGCATGACATTAGTGCATATAGCTTCATTGCGATGGCGCGTGCTGCTAAGCCTTTATTGGCTGCTCGTCAAGGTTGCTTATTAACGCTTACTTACCAAGGTTCTGAGCGTGTTATGCCTAACTACAACGTAATGGGTATGGCAAAAGCATCTTTAGAAGCTGGCGTACGTTATTTAGCTTCTAGCTTGGGTGAAGAAGGTATTCGTGTAAACGCGATTTCTGCGGGTCCTATTCGTACACTTGCGGCTTCAGGTATTAAATCTTTCCGTAAAATGTTAGATGTTAACGAAAAAGTTGCACCGCTTAAACGTAACGTAACCATTGAAGATGTTGGTAATGCTGCATTATTCTTATGTTCACCTTGGGCAAATGGTATTACAGGCGAAATTTTATACGTAGATGCTGGCTACAATACTGTAGGTATGAGCGCATCGTTAATGATGGATAGCGAATAAGTCTATTTCACTATAAATGACGTATAAAAAACGGTGCATAAGCACCGTTTTTTATGGCTTTAATTTTATGGTAATTGCTTAATTGGGCTACCACCTAAAGCTTGCATTAACGTTACATATGCATTGTATTGGCTCTGCTTAGTCGAAACTAAATTCAATCGTGCTTCACGTGCAGTCTTTTGAGCATCCAATAAATTTTTCAACGCAATTGCACCGTTGTTATAACGAACTTGCGTTAGACGTTCTGTTTTTTCTGCAAGTTGAACATTACGTTCTTGCAAAGAAACCTGTTTATCTAACTCATTACGTGCAGATAAAGCATTTTCAACATCAGCAAATGCTTTATACATTGTTTGACGATATTGAATAATCGACTTTTCATATTCAAGTTCATTTACTTTTAAATCACGTTTCATATCATTCCATTGTAAAAATGGAAGCGATAATCCTGCACCTAAAAGAGCAGTAGGATTTGAAAGAATTTGGGCAAGTGATGTATTGGTTGTGCCGCCAGTTGAAAAGCTACCTGTTAAGCTAATAGATGGATAATATTTTGCTTTATTGGCATCTTTATTGGCTAAAGCTTTACGTAAACGTAATTCTGTTGCTTTTAAGTCAGGGCGACGTGATAAAAGTTCAGCAGGCAAGCCGGAAGAAATTTCAGGTAATTTAGACTGAGGTAATTTTGCAGGTTCATTAATATTTAATTGTTGAACAGGTATATTTAAAAGCACAGCTAAAGCGGTACGTGCTTCTACTTTTTGCTGTTCAATTTGGCTTAAACTTGCTTTTTGACTTTGAACAGCTTGTTCAGCGGAAGTTAAATCTAAACCTGAAACTGCACCTGCGCGGTATTGGGTTTGAACCAATTCATAGGTTTTTTGCGTACTTGCTAGGTTTTGATTAGCAACAGAAAGACGCTCATTTAAATAGCCCAATTGCCAATAAAGTTGAGCTGTTGTTGCAATTAAACTTTGCGCTGTCGCTTGTAAGTCTTGTTCAGAAGCCAAAGCTTCCCAACGTGAAGCTTGAGTTTGATTGGCAAGTTTTCCAAATAAATCTAACTCATAACTTAAGCCAGGATAGCTCAGCGAAATACCATTTGAAGAATCGCCATCACCATCTAGACTAAAGCGATGTCCAATATTTGCGCCTGCATTACCAACGCGAATACCTTGTTGGCTTTGAGATTGTTTTGCTTGAATTCGCGCTTGTTGTAAGTTAATTCCTGCAACCGCTAAATCAGTATTTGCAGCAAGAACTTTATCAACCAACTGGTTTAGCTGAACATCATTAAATAAAGTCCACCATTGATCTGCATAGGTATCGGCATGAATTTGTTTGCTTACATTTTTTGAGTTTTGAAAGCTAGATGGCGTAGCAATATTCGGTTGCTCATAAGGTGATTTCACCAAAGCAGCACAACCTACCAATGAACTACTCAGAATTAAAGCACTTGCAAGCTTAGTTAAATGTGTTTGCATGATTATTTCCTTATTCTCTTGAGAGTGCATCGACAGGGTTAAGTTGAGCAGCGTTGCGTGCAGGAATAAAGCCAAACACAATACCAATTAAGCTTGAGCATACAAAGGCTGCAACAATTGACGTTGTTGAATATGCCATTTGGAATGATCCGCCTGCAAAATGCGTAATAAGTTGACCAATCCCTAAAGATAAAAGAACACCTAAAATACCGCCTAAAATACAGACCAAAATGGCTTCAATAAGGAATTGCTGCAAAATGTCGCTTTGGCGTGCGCCAACAGCCATGCGTACCCCAATTTCTTGGGTACGTTCTGTTACGGAAACAAGCATAATATTCATTACGCCAATACCACCAACAATAAGCGAAATAACCGCAATTGCTGAAATGAGCAAAGTCATTGTTTGTGTAGTTTGCTGAATAGTTTCACGAATACTGTCAGAGTTTTGCGTAAATACATCCTGAGCACCGTGACGTTGCTCAAGTAAGCTTAAAATAGCATTTTCTGCGACATGACTTGGGTATTCATCTTTAATTCGGACAATAATGCTTCGTACGTTAGATTGACCTAACATTCGACTCATTACAGTTGAATAGGGAAGATATACATTAAGGCTGTCAGCATTTCCCATCATGCCTGTTTGAGCATCTACCACACCAATAATACGGCTTGGTACGCTACCTAAAAGTACAACTTGTCCGACAGGATTGGTACCATCGCTAAAAAACTTGTTTTGAGTATTGGTATCAATTACAACATCTTGTGCTTGTTGAATAACACTGTTTTTATCGAAAGCCTGACCCGATTTAAAGCTTAAACCTTTTACATAAAAGAAGTCTTCGCTTACTCCATTTACAGTTGTTGCAGCTTCAATATCTTTAAAGCGAGCTGTTACACTCGAGTTTACAGATGGACTCACACCATCTACATAAGGTTGTTCTGAAAGCGCATCACCATCTGCAGGAATAAGCGTTTTAACCTGTGAGGCTCGTGAGTTATCACCAAAACCACGACCTTGATAAATGGTGATGGTGTTGGTACCTAAGCTACTAATGTTTTGTAAAATTTGCTTTTGTGAGCCGTTGCCTAAAGCAACAACAGACACCACCGATGCAATACCAATAATAATTCCGAGCATAGTCAGGAACGTTCGCATGCGATGTGCATTCATGGCTAAAAGTGCCATACGGAATGCTTCACCCAAACGATCTACAACAGAACGCCATGCAGGAATTTTCTTTTGTGGTGCGCGAACTAAAGTTTGTTTCTCTAGTACCTCATCTTCAGAAATTTCAGGTGTATTAGCTTGATCGGAAATAATATTTCCGTCACTAATTTCAATAATACGTGTGGCATTTTTAGCAACATTGTGGTCATGTGTAACTAAAATGATGGTGTGACCTTTGGCATTAAGTTCACGTAAAATACGCATCACTTCAATACCACTATTCTTATCGAGTGCACCTGTTGGTTCATCTGCAAGAATAACATCGCCACCGTTCATTAGTGCACGGGCAATAGAAACACGTTGTTGCTGACCACCTGAAAGTTGGCTAGGTCTATTTTGAGTTTTATCGGCTAAACCTAAATCTGATAATAATTGTTTTGCACGTTCTTGGCGTTCGTGTGCATCTGCACCTGCGTAAATTGCAGGAACTTCCACATTTCCTGTTGCATTCAAATCGCCAAGTAGGTGATAGCGCTGAAAAATAAAGCCAAAATATTCACGACGTAATTGTGCAAGTTCATCGGGTTCTAGTTCGCGTGTTTCACGTCCACTAACTTTGTAGCTACCTTCGGTTGGCTGATCTAAACACCCAAGAATATTCATGAGTGTAGATTTACCAGAACCTGACTGACCTACAATGGCAACAAGTTCGCCAGGGTAAATTTCTAAATTTACCCCTTTCAGAATCTGAACGGTTGTTTCACCTGCGGGAAATTCACGAGTCAGATTCTTGACCTCGAGTAGAGGCGTTAAATTTTGACTCATAATTACATTCTCATCCCTGGACCACCACTGCGTTTAGCAGCATTATTTGATGTATCCGAGCCATCAGCAATAACAACTTTGTCACCTTGCTTTAAGCCACGTAAAACTTGTGCTGTAACACGGTTATTTAAACCAATTAATACAGGTTGTGGTTTTGCAGTACCATCAGCTTGAACAACACGAACCATGCTTACAGTGGCTTTACCATTTTGTACCAATTGTTTTTCTGCTTCTGTTAATTCTAAGCGTTTTGGACGATCTGGATTTTCGCCCTTACTAGTAGGTCGTTCAGTTTGAGTGTTATTGGTATTATTTGGTGCTCTGCGTTGTGGACGATTTGATGCCTGAATAGCAGCAGCAGGAACAGTGAGCGCATTTTTTGCTTCATCTAAAATAATATAAACCTGCGCTGTCATATCAATACGCAATTTGCCATCTTCATTTGGCACGTCAAATAATGCGTTGTAATAAACAGCAGTACTTGTAGATGATGAAGATGTATTGCTGTCTGAATTAATAGATTTTGGTGCAGGTTCTACTTGACGAAGTTTTGCGTAAATTTTCTTTTCGCTATTCCCTAAAGTTGTGAAATAAACAGATTGACCTTCCTCAACTTTCATAACATCTGCTTCAGAAATTTCAGCTTTAATGGTCATTGTGTCTAGTTTTGCTAATTTCACAATGGTTGGTGCGCTTTGGTTTGCATTCACCGTTTGGCCTTCTTCAGTCACAATCGCAACAATAGTGCCATCCATAGGTGCAAGAATTTGTGTATAGCCTAAATCTTCTTTAGCGGTTGCAAGTGTTAAGCGAGATTGCTCAATTTGAGCACTAATAGCAGTGATATCTGCTTGTGCTGTTTTATAGCTTGCCAAAGCACTTTCTAATTCTGCACGAGAGGTTGCATCTTGTGCATACATTGCTTTTTGGCGATTATATTCAGATTCTACTTTTGCCAAATTTGCTTGTCTAACTGCAAGTTGAGCTTGTTGATTTTTAATGCTTGCTTCTGCCGTTTTTAAATCATTTTCTTGGCGTACAGAATCAATTTGAGCAATAAGTTGACCTTGTTTTACTTGATCGCCCAATTCCACATACATTTTTTTAACTTGACCTGAAACCTGAGCGCCAACGCTTACCATTTTGGTTGCTTCAAGTACGCCAGTTGCTAAAACAGCGTTTTCAATATCACCACGGCTAACTTCGGCTGTAATAAATTGAGGCGTTTCTTGTTTTGGTTTTAAAAAATACCAAGCAGTAAGAGCAATTGCTAATGCACAAACAGCGATAATAAAGATTTTAGTCGGTTTTATTTTTGGCATGGTCATGAGGAGCATTAAATATAATGTTCTAAGTATAAAAGTTAATTGCGGATAAATCGTGAATTTATATTTGTATATTCATGCAAATAAGAATTATTTGAAATTTATAATATATTTAAGTATAACTTGATAAGTAACGGTATTTTTTTGAAAAAAAGTTGGAATATATTAATAATAAGTTAACATTTTCATATATTTATACTCCAAAAGTATAATGAAAAATATCGTAATAAAGTAACATTTTGTATAGGAAATAATCAATTGTATTTATATGATCTAATTGCCAATTTAGACTTATGGCATTTTTTTGAATGGTTCATATAAAAATTAGCGTATTGGAATACGTGAATTGGGGATAACAAATGGAATGGAATGATACATTTAATATAGGGATTGACGTGATTGATCAACAACATCGTCAAATATTGGACTATATTAATATTTTAGAGCAAATTCGAGTGACTGGAGACAAGTCTAAAATTAAAGAAGTTTTAGACGATTTAATTGATTATACACAGTCACATTTTACTTTCGAGGAAAACCTTTTAGAGCAAGTGAATTATCAGTTTTTGCCATCGCACCGTGGTATACATGAATTATTTGTAAAAAAATTAATTGGTTATCGTCAAAAATTTGATATGGGGATTTCAGTTGAAGGTGATTTACATCGCTTGTTGTCGAAGTGGTTGATTAACCATATTCGTCACGATGATCAAGATTATGTTGATGCTGTTCGTGACAATATGTTGCGTTATTTACGTACACAAGAAGAGAAGAAGGGAAAAGGCTGGTTCGCTCGTTTTTTCAGTTAAGCTGAAAAGGGTTGAAATAGCTCTTTACCACACATACTTGAAATGGCTTGCAATATAAGATGTTCAGGATTTTCGGATCCTGAACCTTTAATAGAGGAATCAATTCTTAATAATAACGTTGGCCAGTTCAAAAATGCTTGTGGATTGAGTCTGCGTAGTGCTTGCTGATAAGCACTAACCTTAGTTTTCCAAATACCTAACTGTAATGCATTATGAGGCTGTTCAAAAAGCTGCATAAGCAAACGCATTTCTTTGCTAATGCTCCATAAAATAAGGCTAGATGGTTCGCCTGAAGCAATTAAATATTGAAATATTTTTATAGATTGAGCTAAATTTCCAGCCAGTAGGGCATCGCTTAAATCGAACGTGCTATAACGAGATTGATCTTGCAAACATGCATATAAATGATCAATTTGAATAACTTCAGCATCTGCAAAAGTATCTCGAACACGCATTAAACTATTTTTTGCAGCAAGCAAGTTATGTTCATGATGTTGTTCTAGCCATTGCCAAGCATCATTTGCGAGTTGAATTCCTAGCTTTTGAGCTTCAACTGCTAATATTTGCTGACGATCTTTTGGATAGTTTGCAGTTAATGCAACGTTTACACCATTGGCATCAATCACTTGGAAAAAGCTTGTTTTGAGACTACTACTATCTTGTTTTGGCATTACCACTAAAAGTAGGTTTTGCTCATTGTGTTGCAAATAGTTTTTGAGTTCTTTAAGACCGCTCGCATCGGGCTTAATGTTGCCATGAACTTCAATGGCAAGCTGATTAGAAAATAAAGATAAGCTATTTAAAGCATTAAAGACGGTTTTCCAATCGCTCACACTTGTAATGTCGTAGCGTTGACGTTCAATTTCTTGCTTTTGCCAACTGCTACGAAATGCATCTATTAAGTTTTGCTCAAGTAAAGGTTCTTGACCATGTAACACCCAAGCGCCACGAGCTTCATCGATACGTTTTAGTGCTTGAAGATAGTCAAGTTTCATTACTTTAGCCTAGTTTTTATTGTGCAGGAGTAAGCGGTTTTAAGCGGTTAGATGAAATTTGGCGAACAATTTGTTGTGCAACATCATCAACAAGAACTTCAGATAAATAATTGAATTCTTGATCCTCTGTATTTACCGTTTCTTCATTATATTGATAGCTGCGAGTAGCCGTAATAGTACGAGGTTCAGTTAGTGGATTGCCTTGAGCATCATCAATACGGAATGTGATATTTAAACGAATAATGTTTTCACGTAGTTTGCCTGAAAGCTCTAATTTACGCGGAGAGTAGTCTAGTACATGTAATGTATATGCATCGCTTTCATTACTTAGTTTTACACCTGCAGATGTTAAGTAAAGCGATAATTTTTCTTCTAAAGTATCTGTATTTGCAGGTAAAACGATATTCATTTTTGAATATGCCACAGGAACACTTGATGGGTTTGTACCTTTTAAATGAAAGCCACAACCAACTAAGCCTGCACTTAGACCCAAAGTTAATACAATTGCTGCAACACGTTGTCCTAAATACATGCGATGTCCTCTCATTTATATTCCATTTAAGGAAGAATTTTTTTAAGCGTTATTGATTGTAAAGTCAAAGCCCGTTGGCTGGCAACGGGCTTTGTTTGTGAATTGTGAAATCCTTATGTCCCCCTCTTTTTCAAAGAGGGAGTAGGGGAGATTAAATCCCTCCAAACCTCCCTTTGATAAAGGGAGGCTTCATATGGAGATATTAAACCACCAAGTTCACTAATTTATTCGGAACAACAATTTCTTTTTTGGTTGGGCCAGTTAAGAACTGTTGAACTTCAGGCAATGCTTTTGCTTGTGCAAGAATGTCATCTTTAGATGCATCAACCGATACTTCTAACTTACCACGAAGCTTACCGTTTACTTGAACTACAATTGTTTGCGTATTACGTGTTAACGCAGACTCATCCACTTGAGGGAATAAAGTAGTTGTTAACTCGAGACCAAATTCAGCCAATAAAGTTTGGCTTAAATGCGGTGCAAAAGGTGCAAGTAAAGTTAAAAGTGTGATGATAGATTCGCGTGCAACAGCAATGTCATTGTCATCTTGCGCTTCAAACTTGTTATTCGCATTTAATAATTCCATCATTGCTGCAATTGCAGTGTTAAATGCATGACGACGTTCAATGTCATCACCCACTTTTTGGATGGTTTCATGTGTTTTACGACGTAAATCTTGTGCAGTAGTTGAAAGTGTAGCTTTGTCGATATTTGATGCATTGTTGCCTTTTTCAAGGAAACCTGTTGCCAAACGCCATACACGTTTTAAGAAACGGTTAGAGCCTTCAACACCAGCATCAGACCATTCTAAAGATTGATCTGGTGGTGCGGCAAACATCATGAATACACGTGCAGTATCTGCGCCGTATTGGTCAATAATAGATTGCGGGTCGATACCGTTATTTTTAGATTTCGACATTTTTTCTTGACCGCCAACCACAACTTCTTGACCATCTTCTTTGTATTTAGCAGAAAGAACACGACCTTTTTCGTCTTTTTCAAGTTCGATGTCGGCAGGGTTAAACCAAGTTTTCTTACCTGAATCTGCTTCGCGGTAGAATGTATCTGCAAGCACCATGCCTTGAGTTAACAAGTTAGTGAATGGCTCATTGCCTTGTACTACGCCTTCATCACGCATTAATTTGTGGAAGAAGCGTGCATAAAGTAAATGTAGAATTGCGTGTTCAACACCACCAATATATTGGTTTACAGGTAACCAAGTTTGACCTGCAACAGGATCAACCATTCCGCCTGTAAATTCCGGTGATGCATAACGCGCGTAATACCAAGAAGACTCTACAAAAGTATCTAATGTATCTGTTTCACGACGTGCATCGCCACCACAGCTTGGGCAAGATGTTTCGTAGAATTCAGGCATTTTGTTGAGTGGGTTACCTGAACCATCTGGTACAACATCAGTTGGAAGTACAACAGGAAGTTGATCTTCTGGTACTGGCACTTGACCACACGTTGGGCAGTTAATCATTGGAATTGGGCAACCCCAATAACGCTGACGAGAAACACCCCAATCACGTAAACGGAATTGAACTTTAGTGTTCGCTAGTTCTCTTGGTTCTAATTTCGCAAGGAAAGCATCGTATGCACCTTGTAAATCTAAACCATCAAATTCGCCTGAATTGACTAACTTACCATCTTTCGAGCCGTACCATTCTTGCCACTCTGTCGCATCAAAGTCTGCATCATCTGCGCCTTTAGCATCAATGACTTGTTTGATGGTTAAGTCGAATTTATTTGCAAATTCGAAGTCACGTTCGTCATGAGCAGGAACAGCCATTACAGCGCCAGAGCCGTAAGACATCAATACGTAGTTTGCAATCCAAACTGGTAATTCTTCGCCAGTTACAGGATGTTTAACAGACAAACCTGTTGCCATGCCTTTTTTCTCGGCAGTTGCAAGGTCAGCTTCAGCAACAGAACCCATACGGCATTCTTCAATGAATGCAGCTAATTCAGGATTGCTTTCAGCCGCTTTCAGCGCCATTGGATGTTCTGCTGCAACCGCAACATAAGTCACACCCATTAAGGTATCAGCACGCGTTGTAAATACAGTTAAACCATCTGCATAAACGTCTGGATTCGCTGAAGGGAAGGTGATCTCCATCCCTTGTGAGCGACCAATCCAGTTGCGTTGCATGGTCAGAACTTGTTGAGGCCAACCATCTTTAAGCGTGTCTAAATCGTCTAATAATTCTTGTGCATAGTCTGTAATGCGGAAGTAATACATTGGAATATCACGTTTTTCTACCAATGCACCTGAACGCCAACCACGACCATTTTCAACTTGTTCGTTTGCTAAAACTGTTTGGTCTACAGGATCCCAGTTTACTGTTGAAAGTTTACGGTAGATCAGACCTTTTTTATAAAGTTGAACAAATAACCATTGTTCCCAGCGATAGTATTCTGGTGTGCACGTTGCAAATTCACGATCCCAATCTACAGCAAGACCTAATTTTTTAAGTTGGTCACGCATGTAGGCAATGTTTTCAAATGTCCATTTTGCAGGCGCAACTTGATGTGCAATTGCAGCATTTTCCGCAGGTAAACCAAAAGCATCCCAACCCATAGGTTGAAGTACAGTTTCACCTTTAAGGCGGTGGAAACGGCTAATTACATCGCCAATGGTATAGTTACGCACGTGACCCATGTGCAGTTTGCCACTTGGGTAAGGGAACATCGAGAGGATATAACGACGTGGACCTTCTACTGTGTCGGCAACTTTAAAGGCTTTGCGAGTTTCCCAGTCCTGTTGGACAGTAGGTTCAATCGCACTGGCTTGATATTCTGGGTCAATGTGAGTAGTCATAAACGTATACTATAAAAACAACGGTTAAAAAGTTTGTTGCACAGCATAGCGCAAAACACACCTAAAAGTGAATTTTGGCTATGTGATTCTTGAGGAAAAATTTACTTATAAATGACAGAATGTAAAAAAATCTAATCAGATTCTTTTATTACTTCGCATTTTATTGTGGTTGTTGCTGTGAATTCGCTGCAGGCGTTGGAGATTCAACCTGTGAGTTTTGTGTTGTTGGTGCCTGATTGTTTGCAGCAGGCGTTGGTTCGTTTTGAGGTGTTTGAGTTGTTGCTACAGTTGATGATTTTGTACCAAAAGTTTCCACACGGCCTTGTTTTTTAGCATTTTTAGGCGGAGGAGTTTTTGAATAATGTGTAGAGCCGTTAGCATCTACCCATTTGTAATATTCACGTGCCATTGCAGACGTTGAACTTAAACTAAGACAAAGTACTGAACTTAATAAGCAAATATGAATCGTATTTTTTTTCACAACGTGTTCCCCAAAGATAAAAAATAATATCTTTTTATATTCTAACAAAGCTGAAAAAAATTGAAATATTTTAGGGTGTTTTTTATTCAGATTAATGTTCTAAATGTTTTGGAAATTAACTGTGATAAATGTCTTTCAAAAGGAATTATTGATTTATTTTTACACAAATTACATAAAAATCTTTCTTTTAATTAAATTTATTCATTCTTTATTTTTATGTTTTAAATGCGAAAAAATTATAAGTAGTAAAAGTAAACTATTTCAATATCAGATGTTTAGATTGATAATATTTATATGTGTGCAAGTGAGATTGAGTTTCTGATGTCAAAAAAATAGATTCTTTAGGAATATTCAATAAAAAGCCAATTTTTAAACTTGACAAGGGTGCTTGAAACAACAAAAATGCAGTCTAGTTTTATATGCCTTAAATCGATCACCCTTCGAATAAGTGTCATGTCATGCAATGGACAACTTCTCTAGCCGAGAAGCTGAACAAAATGAATAAAATGTGTTTATCCCAACATATTTTAGGTCTCATATTACTCAAACAGTAAACAGACCATAAATTTTTCCTATTGCTATGAAAACTGTGAAATATGTGTGCTATAACAGTGCAGACAATCAATGAATTAAACATTGCAAATGCCTTCCATTGTGCAATGAAAAAAGATTAGGGTGAATACGTTGGAACTTTTATCTGGTGGTGAAATGCTTGTTCGCGCATTAGCGGACGAAGGCGTTGAGCATGTATTTGGATACCCAGGCGGCGCGGTTTTACATATTTATGACGCGTTCTTTCAGCAAGAAAAAATTAACCATTACTTAGTACGCCACGAGCAAGCTGCTGGCCATATGGCAGATGCATACTCGCGTGTTACAGGTAAAACTGGTGTGGTTCTTGTGACTTCAGGCCCCGGCGCAACAAATACTGTAACCCCAATTGCAACTGCTTACATGGACTCAATCCCAATGGTGATTTTGTCTGGTCAAGTTGCATCACATCTTATTGGCGAAGATGCATTCCAAGAAACAGATATGGTTGGTATTTCACGCCCAATCGTAAAACATAGTTTCCAAGTGCGTCATGCAAGTGAAATTCCTGCGATTATTAAAAAAGCATTTTATATCGCATCTTCAGGTCGTCCAGGTCCAGTTGTTGTAGACATTCCTAAAGACGTGACGAATCCTGCTGAAAAATTCGCTTACGAATACCCTGAAAAAGTGAAGATGCGTTCGTATCAACCGCCGTATCGTGGTCATTCAGGTCAAATTCGTAAAGCAATTGATGAGCTTTTACACGCTAAGCGCCCAGTGATTTACTCTGGTGGCGGTGTTGTACAAGGTAATGCATCTGCACAATTAACAGAGCTTGCTCATGTTCTTGGCTTCCCTGTAACTAATACCTTAATGGGCTTGGGTGCATTCCCTGGCGATGATCCACAGTTTGTGGGCATGTTGGGTATGCATGGTACATATGAAGCAAACATGACCATGCATAATGCAGATGTAATTTTAGCAATTGGTGCGCGTTTTGATGACCGTGTAACCAATAATCCTGCTAAATTCTGCCCAAATGCAAAAATCATTCATATTGATATCGACCCTGCAGCGATTTCAAAAACCATTATGGCGCACATTCCAATTGTGGGTGCGGTAGAGCCTGTTCTTACAGAAATGTTGGCTCAATTGAAACAACTTAATGTTTCAAAACCAAATCCAGAAGATATTGCGGCTTGGTGGGCAAGAATTGATGAATGGCGTAAAGTTCACGGTTTAAGATATACAGATCTTCCAAATGGTGAAATGCGTCCGCAACAAGTTGTAGCTGCATTAGATAAAATTACCAATGGCGAAGCAATTATTACTTCGGATGTTGGTCAACACCAAATGTTTGGTGCACTTTACTACCGTTATAAGCGTCCACGTCAATGGATCAACTCTGGTGGTTTGGGCACAATGGGTGTGGGCTTGCCGTATGCAATGGCTGCGAAACTTGCATTCCCAGATCAACAAGTGGTTTGTATTACAGGTGAAGCATCTATTCAGATGTGTATTCAAGAACTTTCTACATGTAAGCAATATGGCTTAAATGTGAAAATTCTATGCTTGAATAACCGTGCATTAGGTATGGTTAAACAATGGCAAGATATGAACTACGAAGGTCGTCACTCAAGTTCGTATGTTGAATCTTTACCTGACTTCCCTAAATTAATGGAAGCTTATGGTCATGTTGGTATTCAAATTGACCATGCAGATGAACTTGAATCTAAACTTGCTGAAGCAATGGCAATTAACGATAAGTGCGTATTCATTAACGTAATGGTTAACCGTACAGAGCACGTATATCCAATGTTAATTGCAGGTCAGTCTTTAGAAGATATGTGGTTAGGTAAAGGGGAGCGTACGAAATGAGACATATAATTTCAGTACTCGTTGAAAACGAATCTGGTGCGCTTTCTCGTTTGGTTGGTTTATTTTCTCAACGTGGATACAACATTGAGACTTTAAACGTAGCACCAACGGAAGATCCAACACTTTCACGTTTAACGCTAACAACTTATGGTGATGATCACAAGATCGAACAAATTACCAAGCAGCTCAACAAATTAGTTGAAGTTGTAAAAGTTGTAGATTTATCTGAAGGTGCACATATTGAGCGTGAACTTATGCTTATTAAAGTGAAAGCTTTAGGAGCAGCACGTGACGAAATTAAACGCACAGCAGATATTTTCCGTGCACAAGTTGTTGATGTAACACCAACGACTTATACCATTCAAGTTGTAGGTACAACTGAAAAGGTAGATGCATTTATTGATGCACTTGCGGAAAACACCATTTTAGAAGTTGTACGTTCGGGCGTGTCTGGTATTGCGCGCGGCGAAAAAGTTTTAAGCATTTAATATTTTATTTAACAAATTCTCTCTCCTGAAAGGGAGAGAACTAAACCCAGTGAATACAAAAAATCGCAAGGTTTAGTTAAAGGAAACACAAGCATTTTAGCGGAGACAGCAATGCAAATTTTTTACGATAAAGACTGTGATTTATCTATTATCCAATCTAAAAAAGTAGCGATCATTGGTTACGGTTCACAAGGTCACGCTCACGCGCTTAACCTTAAAGATTCTGGCGTTGACGTAACTGTTGGTCTACGTGCGAACTCTACTTCTTGGAAAAAAGCTGAAAATTCAGGTCTTAAAGTTGCTGAAGTTGCTGCTGCTGTAGCGCAAGCTGACGTAGTTATGATTTTAACTCCAGATGAATTCCAATCTTCACTTTATCGTGACGAAATTGAGCCAAACATCAAGCAAGGTGCTACTTTAGCATTTGCTCACGGTTTCTCTGTTCTTTACAACCAAGTTGTTCCACGTAAAGACCTTGACGTAATCATGGTTGCTCCAAAAGCACCAGGTCACACAGTACGTTCAGAATACCAACGTGGTTCAGGTGTTCCTGACTTAATCGCGATTCACCAAGATGCTTCTGGTAATGCACGTAACGTTGCACTTTCTTACGCTTCAGGTGTTGGTGGTGGTCGTACTGGTATCATCGAAACTTCTTTCCGTGAAGAAACTGAAACTGACCTTTTTGGTGAGCAAGCGGTTCTTTGTGGTGGTGCTGTTGAATTGGTTAAAATGGGCTTCGAAACTCTTGTTGAAGCTGGTTATGCACCAGAAATGGCTTACTTCGAATGCTTACATGAGCTTAAATTGATTGTTGACTTAATGTTCGAAGGCGGTATTGCGGACATGAACTACTCAGTTTCTAACAACGCTGAATATGGCGAATATGTAACTGGTACTGAAGTAATTAACGAACAATCTCGTGAAGCTATGCGCAATGCGCTTAAACGTATTCAATCTGGCGAATACGCGAAAATGTTCATTAACGAAGGTGCTTTAAACTATCCTTCTATGACTGCTCGTCGTCGTCAAAATGCTGCTCACGGTATTGAAGTAACTGGTAACAAGTTACGTGCGATGATGCCTTGGATTCAAGCAAACAAAATTGTTGATAAAGAAAAGAACTAAGTTCTTTATTTAGCTGATTTTTATGCTATAAAAAGCCCTGCGTAAGCGGGGTTTTTTTATGGATAAGAATTATGGTTTTGTATAAATACGTAGGTTTTGAAGCAGGATTAAAAATATTAAAAACAAATACTTTAGGTTTTTCGCATTTAGAAGACTTTAATGATCCTTTTGAAGCAACAGCTTTGGCTTTAGTTGAAGATAATATTCCTATTTCTGTACAAACAGGAGCTATCAGAAATAGGTTGTCGAGAAAATATGCTGTTTTATCTTTAACTCGTGCACCTTTAAATCCACTCATGTGGTCTCATTACGCTGATAGCTATAAGGGAATTGTCATTGGTATAGATACAAAATTAGCAGGCTTAGATGATTCTAAAAACTTTGTAATTCCATCAAGTAGAGGGGAGGTTATTTATCTTAATACGCCTCCTAGGCAGTCGCATAGTATCGATGCAGAAACTTTGATGTCTATTGGGGATTACTCGATATTTAATTGGAATAATTTTGAGGAATTTTTAAAACATGCTTTCTTGTATAAATCATTATGTTGGTCATATGAAGAGGAAGTTCGCATAGTAAAAAATATAAGTGTAGCTCCTTTTGGTTATCACTTTTCAAGGATTACTGATGCAGTAATCGATAATCAATCTTGGAAAAGGGTACAGTTACCTACTCGCCCAATTTATACATTGGAACTGCCAAAAGAGTCATTTGTAGAAGTATATGTTGGTAAGAATGCATATATTGATCAAAAAAGGAAGCAGGAGCTAAATGGAATAGTTGTGAACCATCAGGTTGATAATTTTGAAAAATTGAAAGAGATTTGCTCTGGTAGAAATATTCCACTAAATGTGGTCAGCGTTGATTTAGAAAGTTGGTCACTAAAAAGTAAGCAAATTGATTTAAGTGGAAATTAGGCTTTGAACTTTAAGCCATCATCAAACTGTCACACATTTTATCTATGCTCATAAAAACGACATAAAGCATAGATAGGTGAGGCAATGACAACAATAGATGCAGCCTTATTAAAACAATCCATAAATTTTGAAAAAAATCACTTCCAGTTTAAAAAGAAAGAACACATTTCTATTACGCATTCATTTTTGGAAGACTTGGTTCGTCCACGCTTAAGAATCGCAATTGTCACAGAAACATGGCCACCAGAAATAAACGGTGTAGCGCTGTCACTTTTACAACTGTGTAAAGGCTTACAAAAGCAAGGCCATAAAATACTACTCATTAGACCTGAACAAAAAAAATCATGCGAAGACTTTCAACCAAATAAAGAATGCTTGGTAAAAGCACAAAGTATTCCTAAATATCCACATTTGCAATTTGGTTGGCCGCAACTCAATAAAGTGTCTCAAGCAATAGATAGTTTTGCGCCAAACGTGGTGCATATTGTGACGGAAGGTCCTTTGGGTTTTAGTGCATTACGCGTAGCAAAAGCCAAGAAGCTTCCTATTTCAAGCGGCTTTCATTCATCATTTCAAGACTTCAGTCGATTTTTTGATTTAGCATTTTTACTCAAACCAATTCAGCATTATTTACGTTGGTTTCATAACAATACTAATGTCACGTGTGTACCAAGTTTAGACACGGAAAAAGCCTTAAGAGAATTTGGTGTGAAATGCCCTTTGGTTATTGTAGGGCGTGGCGTAGATACCATTCGATTCTCACCTGAGTTTAGATCGGAAGTGCTTCGTGCAAAATGGGGCGCAGATAATAAAACACGAGTATTACTTTGTGTGGGACGTTTATCTCCTGAAAAAGAAACTGAAGTTGCTATTCATGCATTTCAAAGCATGAAAAAGACCGAGAAATATCCATCTAAATTGGTGATTGTAGGCGATGGACCAGATAGATTAAGGCTCGAAACTCTTTGTAATTGTAATGATGTGATTTTCATGGGGAGTTTAAGCGGAAGACGACTTTCAGAAGCTTATGCAAGTGCAGATGTATTTGTTTTTCCAAGCCAAATGGAAACCTTTGGAAATGTTGTGCTTGAGGCGCTTGCAAGTGGTTTACCTGTAGTTGCATACGATTATGCTTGTGCACATTTACACGTTACACATGGATCAATGGGTTGGTTGCCTACACTAGGAAAATCGGTCGACTTCTTTAAATACCTACAAGACCTTCCTTCTAGAAAAGAGCTAGAAGAAATGGGGAAATGTGCAAGAAATAATGTGAAAAATATTGGTTGGAATCATCCTGTTCAACAGTTTGAGCAGGCTTTGTATGCAGTAGTTAAGGAGACGCAAATGACGTCCTAAACTTTTAAGCACAAGCTTAATGGAGAAATAAAATGAATTTTAAAAACGTAAAAATTAGAATGTTAGATTTAGATTTAAAAGGTTGTTTGTATCTTAATCAATTTTCCCATGAACAAAATATCGCATATTTTTTTAAAATAATTAGCAAACTTGGCGATGGTGTTTTTTGGTATGTCATGCTTTTTGCTGTATGGATTTTGCAAGGTATTCAATACAGTGTTCAAATGTTGTATTTGATGCTTGGTGGATCTGTTGGAACAGGTATTTATAAAGTTCTAAAAAGTAAAACAGTGCGTCCTAGACCGTATCAAGTTCATCAGGTGATTCGTTTAGGTGAAAGACCGCTCGATCATTTTAGTTTTCCATCGGGTCATACCTTACATGCAGTTATGGCAACCACAATTTTTGGATATATTCAACCTGTTTTACTTATGCTGATGTTGCCATTTACAGTTTTGGTTGCACTTTCAAGAATGGTTTTAGGTTTGCATTATCCGAGTGATGTTGCGGTTGGAGCATTAATAGGTGCTACGGTTGCAAGTGTAATTATTTCATTGGCACCATTTGTAGGATTAATAATTTAATAAATAATATATTGGTAAAGATTATTTATCTTCAATATAAAGGGTAAAAATGTTGCTAAAGAAGAATAAAGTGATGAAAGCATCTACTGATATTTAGTTTTTTTGATAAAATAAAGAATATTTTGCGCATTAGGAAAACCCATGGGTTTACGTTGGACAGATACCATAGACATCGCTATTGAGCTTTACGAAGCGCATCCAGATGTCGATCCACAATGGATACGTTTTACAGATTTACATGCTTGGGTATGTGCATTACCAGAATTTAGTGATGACCCGACAAAATCTACAGAAGGTTTGTTAGAAGCTATTCAAATGGCTTGGATTGACGAAGCGAGCTGATTTTCACATTAAAAATCAAATTATTTACATATCAAAAGCGGAAAAAAGCGCATTATTCGGTATAATGCGCAAAATTTCGTGTCTACATTGACCTAAGGAGCCTATCATGGCTATTGAACGTACATTATCTATCGTTAAACCAGATGCAGTTGCTAAAAACCACATTGGTGACATCTTTGCTCGTTTCGAGAAAGCTGGTCTTCAAATCGTTGCAACTAAAATGAAACATTTGACTCAAGCTGAAGCTGAAGGCTTCTACGCTGAGCACAAAGAACGTGGTTTCTTTGCTGACTTAGTTGCTTTCATGACTTCTGGTCCAGTTGTTGTTTCAGTTCTTGAAGGCGAAAACGCTGTTCTTGCTCACCGTGACATCCTTGGCGCGACTAACCCTAAAGAAGCTGCTGCTGGTACTATCCGTGCAGACTTCGCTGTAAGCATCGACGAAAATGCTGCTCACGGTTCTGACTCTGTAGCATCTGCTGATCGTGAAGTTAACTACTTCTTCGCTCAAACTGAGATTGCTCCACGTACTCGTTAATTCGCAGTATTCAAACCAGATAAGTGTTATTATACTTATCTGGTTTTTTTATTCCTTTAAGAAAACAATTTGCTCGCATATTGAGCTTCTCCTTTCATCTTTAGATATAGCTTAGGTAAAACACATGAGTACTGAAGTAGTCGCTACATCAGCAATTTCTGATGCACAGCCACAATCTCCATCCGCTCCAACACAGAAGTCTGTGGAGAAAGTGAATTTACTAGGCTTATCACGTCCGCAAATGGAAAAATTCTTCGAAGAAATTGGAGAAAAGAAATTCCGTGCAGGACAGGTGATGAAGTGGATTCACCAATTTTTTGTTACAGATTTTGCAGAAATGACCAATATTTCTGGAAAATTGCGTGAGAAATTGGAAAAAATTTGTGTGATTGAAGCGCCAGAAGTTGTTCATAAAAACTATTCTAAAGATGGCACGCGTAAATGGGTTTTTCGTGTAGGTGATGGCGAAGGTTCTTTAGTTGAAACCGTGCTTATTCCTGCAGATGATAAAACAGGTGCACGTAAAACATTGTGTATTTCATCTCAAGTGGGATGTGCGCTAGATTGTTCATTCTGTTCTACAGGCAAACAAGGTTTTCAGCGTGACTTAAACCAAGCAGAAATTATTGGTCAGCTTTGGATGGCAAACTATTCTTATATGGAAGATGTGCCAGTTCTTGAGCGTGAACGTTCTGTGACAAATGTCGTAATGATGGGCATGGGCGAACCACTCCTTAACTACGATGCTGTACTAAATTCAATGCGTATTATGCTTGATGATTTTGCATACGGCATGTCTAAGCGTCGCGTGACTTTGTCTACTTCGGGTGTGGTGCCAAAAATTGATCAAATGGTGAAAGATATTGATGTTGCGCTCGCAATTTCACTTCATGCTCCAAATGACGAATTACGTAACGAACTTGTACCAATTAATAAAAAATATCCATTAGAGCAACTTATTGCTGCATGTCAGCGTTATATTGCTAAAGATGGCAATGAAAGTTCACGTAAGCACGTTACGATTGAATATGTTATGTTAGATGGCGTGAATGATAGTTTGACGCACGCGCAAGAAATGATTAAGTTATTGAAAAACTTACCAAGTAAAATTAACTTAATTCCATTTAATCCATTCCCGCATGCGCCTTATGGCCGTTCAAGCAGAAATAAAATTATTTCTTTCCAAAAAGCTTTGTCTGATGCAGGATTTGTGTGTACGATTCGTCAGACACGTGGTGATGACATTGATGCGGCATGTGGTCAATTGGTTGGGCAAGTTGCAGACCGAACACGCCGTGCAGAACAGTGGAAAAAGAAAGTTGCAGCGCAAAACGAAATTATACGCTCGCAAGGATAACGAAACAGGGGAAAACAATTGCGTAAACCTAATCTGAAAATATTCATCTCATCATTTATTGTGGGTGCTACTTTTTTAGTTGTGGGTTGTCAGACAGTATCTGATCGCAAGGTTGATCCTGAAAAAGCAGTTCAAGCAAGAACGCAGTTGGCTGCTGAATATATTCGAACTGGCGACTTTGATGCAGCAAAACGTGAATTAGACCAAGCCATGCAGGTTAATCCACGTAATGCACTTGTAAATATGATGATGGGTGTGTTGTTGCAACGGGAAGGTAGTCAGCTCAATATGGAAAAAGCTGATCGCTACTTTAAAGCAGCCATTTCAGCAGATCCTAAAAATGCACAAGCTCGTAACAACTATGGTACTTATTTGTATCAAGCTGGTCGTTATAATGAAGCATTAACGCACTTAGAGATTGCAGGTGCAACATTAGGTTATGATCAGCGTTATACTGCATTTGAAAGTGCGGGACGTATTTATTTAAAGCTAAATGATGTTAATAAGGCTGAAAATAGCTTTAATCAAGCTTTAAAAATTAGCCGTAACTCATATATCTCAATGGTCGAATTGGCTGAGATATATTATTTAAGACAAGATATTCCTGCTGCGACTAGACTTTATGAAAATTCTGTCAGTTTAGCTGGACAAAATAATCAAAATGCACGTGCTTTGTGGGTGGGTATTCGACTTGCACGCGCAAATGGTAATCCTATGCAAACACAGGTTCTTGTGAATCAATTACGTGCTTTGTATCCGGATAGTCCAGAATACCAACGCTATTTGCAATTACAGTACAGTACTGAGGTCGTATGGAAGTAAATCCTAATTCACAGCAACCGACAGGTTCAACTGCCACAACAAATGCATTAGGAAATGTACAGCGTCCAGGTGAGTACCTACGTCAAATTCGTCTGAATCAAAAAAAAGAACTTTCAGATGTTGCGGCTGAACTAAAGATCTCAGTAAAAACTTTAACGGCTTTAGAAAAAGATGAATATACGTCTTTACCTGAAGCGACGTTTATTAAAGGCTATTACCGTACGTATGCAAAATTTTTGAATGTTGATGCAACCGCAGTTATTCAACGTTTTGATGAAATTTATACCAATGATACGGGCTTACTTCCAAACCACGCTTTAAATAATTCACCTATTAAATTTATGGGTAAATTGCCTGGTTCTAATAGCGAACGCAATCGTAAATGGTTAAAACGTTTTGCATTGCTTGTTGTGATTGTTGTTGTTATTTGGGGTTTAATAGCAACAATTCAGAATTTCACAAAATCTAATGATTCAGAAAAAGCAGAATTAAGTTCATCGCAACAGTCAGATGTTCAAGTTTTAACAATGAATGATTCTGCTGTTATTTCAGGTGATCAACTGGTATTAAAATTTAGCCGTCCTACATCGGTACATATTGTTGATTCAACGAACAAAGTACTTGCGACAGGTCGTCAATCATCAGAACTTACACTTCATGGTGAAACACCATTCCAAATTCGCTTGGATGATGCATCGGCAGTATCTTTAAGTCTTAATAATGAAGATATTTCATTGTCTCCATATACCGTAAACGGCAAAGCAGAATTCCGTTTATCACGTTAATGGATTGAGAGTAGAGCGAAATAATGATTGTAAACCCAATTAAACGCCGTCCAACTCGTAAAATTAGAGTGGGTTCTGTGTATGTTGGTGGTGATGCACCAATTAGCATCCAAAGTATGACCAATACAGAAACATGTGATGTAGATGCAACAGTTGCACAAATTCAACGTTGTGTTGATGTTGGTGCAGATATTATGCGCGTATCTGTTCCATCTATGGAAGCAGCGGCAGCATTTGGTGAAATTCGCAAACGTGTAACTGTACCTTTGGTTGCGGATATTCATTTCGATTATAAAATTGCACTTGCTGTAGCCGATTATGGCGCAGATTGCTTACGTATTAACCCAGGGAATATTGGTTCTGAAGCCAAAATTCGTGAAGTGGTTGCTGCTGCACGTCATAACGATATTTCTATGCGTATTGGTGTGAATGCTGGTTCACTCGAAAAAGATATTCAAAAGAAATATGGCGAGCCAACAGGTGAAGCGTTGCTTGAATCTGCAATGCGTCATATTGATATTTTAGATCGTTTAGATTTTCACGAATTTAAAGTATCAGTAAAAGCATCGAATGTGTTTTTAACCATGGATGCTTACCGTTTATTGTCAGCTCAAATTGATAATCCTATGCACTTAGGTGTAACTGAGGCAGGGATTTATCGTACGGGTTCAGTGAAGTCGGCAATTGCCTTAGGTGGTTTGTTGATGGACGGTATAGGCGATACGATGCGTATTTCCTTGGCTGCTGAACCTGAAGAAGAAATTAAAATTGGTTTTGATATTTTAAAATCTTTAGGGCTTCGTTCAAACGGGATTAACTTTATTGCTTGTCCAAGTTGTTCGCGCCAAGAATTTAATGTTATTAAAGTGATGCAATCGCTTGAAGAGCGTTTAGAAGATATTCGTACACCAATGGATGTTTCGGTCATTGGATGTAAAGTGAATGGCCCAGGCGAAGCTAAAGAAGCCGATATTGGTATTGTAGGTGCAGCACCTCGTTCTTTGGTTTATCGTAATGGTGAAAAGAGTCATTTAATCGATACCAACCAATTGGTTGATGAAATCGAAAGTATGGTTCGTCAACGTGTTGTCGAGCTTGAAGAAGCAAAATCTAAAGAGATTATTCGCACAAGTTTTTCTGAGTAGATCATGAGTTCAATTGTAGCAATTAAAGGTTTTAATGATATTCTGCCAACGCAAACACCTGCTTGGAGACGTCTAGAGCAACATTTGTCAGCTTTGATGGATGCTTACGGTTATCAACAAATCCGTTTGCCTATTGTTGAGCAAACAAATTTGTTCAAGCGCTCAATTGGTGATGCGACTGATATCGTAGAAAAAGAAATGTACACCTTTTTTGATAAAGGCAATCCACCTGAGTCTTTGACTTTACGTCCTGAAGGTACAGCAGGTTGTGTACGTGCAATGCTTGAACATAACTTACTTCGTGGTGCTACACCGCGTGTTTGGTATGTCGGACCGATGTTCCGTTACGAAAAACCACAAAAAGGTCGTTATCGTCAGTTCCATCAATTTGGTGTGGAAACTTTTGGTGTTGCAACACCAGATCAAGATGCTGAACTTATTTTAATGACTGCACGTTTGTGGAAACGAATGGGCGTGGCAGATAAGGTTCAACTTGAACTGAATACGTTAGGTGAGTCTGACGAACGTGCTGCATATCGTGCAGCATTGGTTGAATTCTTAGAATCTCATAAAACAGATTTAGATGAAGATTCACAACGTCGCTTGCTTACAAACCCGTTACGTATTCTTGATTCTAAGGATGCAAAAACACAAGCAATTTTAGAAAATGCACCAAAACTTCACGACTTTATGGGTGAAGAAACTTTGGCTCATTTCAACCAATTACAACAATATTTGACAGAAGCTGGCGTAAGCTTTGTTATCAATCAAAAATTGGTACGTGGTTTAGACTATTACAACAAAACTGTATTTGAATGGACAACAACACATTTAGGTTCACAAGGAACTGTATGTGCTGGTGGTCGTTATGATGGTTTAGTTGGTCAACTCAAAGGTAAAGCGGATCAAACTGTACCTGCAGTTGGTTTTGCGATGGGTATGGAGCGTTTATTGCTTCTTCTTGAGCAAATAGAAGACAATACACCTGTACGTGATTGTGAAGTATTCTTATTGGCAGATCCTGCATATCAAGGTAAAGCACTTGTACTTGCAGAAAGCATTCGCAACCAATTGGAAAGCTTAGCAAGTCCTATTCGTTTCAAGGTGGGTTCACAAGGTTCTATGAAGAGCCAAATGAAAAAAGCCGATCAGTCTGGTGCTATTTTCGCGTTAATTTTAGGTGAACGTGAATGGGATGCTCAGATCGTTAATGTTAAAGAGTTAGCAACAGCAGAACAGACTGAAGTTGCAATTAATGAAATCGTCCCTTTCATTATTGAAAAACTTTCTTCAAAATAAGCCAAAAAATACGAGGAATAAGGTAATCACATGAGCGCATTAAGTGAAGAAGAACAACTTGATAGTTTAAAATCTTTTACTAAGAAATATGGTTCTGCCATGATTAGTGGGGTTTTAATTGCGTTGATTGCCTTTTTCGGTTGGCAATGGTGGCAAAAAAAGACTTTGGCTGAAAATCAAATGAATACAGCCAAAGTTCAACAATTAATGGATGATGCTGCAAATGCAGAATCTAATCCAAATGCATTTAATGATTTAGTTGCTACGGCTGACAAAATTGTAAAAGATGCACCAGATTCAGCTCAAGCAATTCAAGTTCAATTGCTTATGGCTAAACTTGCATATGACAAGTCTGATTATGCAGGTGCTGAAAAAGCATTAAAGAAAGTTGAAAATTCAAAAGTAAAAGACGAAGGTTTAGTTTCAATTTTGAAACTTCGTTTGGGTTATGCTCAACTTGCACAAAACAAATATGATGAAGCTTTAAAAACATTTAATTTGGTAACAGAGCCAACATTTAAAGCGGTTGTAGAAGAAGCGCGTGGCGACGTATATGTTGCTAAAAAAGATATTGAAAATGCGAAAAAATCATATCAAAGTGCGTGGAATGAGTTATTAGAACAGAAACAAGATCGTCAAATTTTACAAATTAAACTCGAAAGCGTTGGCGTTTTAGTAGAAGATGCAGATATAGAACGCCCAATATTAGACACTCAAGTGGATGAGACTTAATGAGCAGAAATAATAAAATACCTTTAGTACTGACAGTTTTAGCACTTGCGTTGGCTGGATGTTCTGGCAATAAAGTAAAAGTTGAAGAAGTAAAACCAAATCCTCTTCCGAAAATTACACAAACAACAAGTCTTGTTCCTGTGTTTTCGCAAAGCGTTTCTGCAACTTCTGAAAAAGATCCATTACGTTTACAACTTGATGTAGCTGATGGTGTTATTTTTGCTGTTGATCCTAAGGGTAGTGTAACTGCTTATCGTGGCAAACAGAAAGTTTGGCAAAAACAAGTCACTAAACAAGGCTTAACTGCTGGTGTTGAAGCTGGTGAAGGCATTGTTGTTGTTGGTAATGAAAAAGGTGAGCTTTTTGCTTTAGATCAGGCAACTGGCGAGCAAAAGTGGGCTGTAAATATTTCAAGTGCTATTTTAGCGCCATCTTTGGTTATTTCTAATCGTGTGATTACTGTTGCAAACGATGGTACTGTTTACGCGCATAGTGTAGAAAATGGTCAACAATTTTGGACTTATGACTTACCAAGCCAGCAGTTAAGCTTACGCGGTACAGCATCTCCAGTTGAAATTGATCCACGTACAGTTTTAATTGCATCTTCAAATGCTTATATTTATGCATTAGATGTTTTAACGGGTACACCACGTTTGCAACGCCGTGTTGCTGTAAGCGATGGTCGTTCAGATATTGAAAAATTAAATGACATTGATGGTGATCCTGTTGTTGTAGGTCAATTTGTTGTAACGACAAGCTATCAAGGTCAAGTAACAGTATTAGATTTAGCTTCACAACAAGTTGTTTGGAGTGAAGATTCAAGTAGTACAAAGCGTCCTGAAGTTGTAGGTAATGGCGTATTTGTTGCATCTACCGATGGTAAATTGACAGCTTACGAAATTACAACAGGTCATAAATTATGGGAGAATGCTAGTTTACTGAATCGTAAACTCAGTAATCCTGTAATTCTAGGTTCTCAATTGGTTGTAGGTGATCTAGACGGTTATTTACATATCATTGATCCACAATCTGGACAGTTAATTGGTCGCTCAAAAACAAGTGGTGAAGTACGTTCATTACGCGTAATTGACAACCAACTTTATGCATCTACTCAAAAGGGTGCGTTGACAGTTTGGCAGAATCGTTAATTTTTTCTTCGCTTATGCTAAACTAAGCGAATATCCGTATTTTTTAACGCGGGGTGATTGAAAATTCAATGCCCCGTGTTTTTATTTAGATTATTCATCTATTTTTCTTCCAAGTTTCTGATGTTCAGGCCACTCAAACTGGCTGATCTTGTTTTAAAGGTTAATCTATGAAACCCGTAATTGCGCTCATTGGTCGTCCGAACGTCGGAAAATCAACGCTGTTTAATCAGATAACCAAGAGTCGTGACGCATTAGTTGCAGACTTTGCAGGTCTTACACGTGACCGCAAATATGGCGATGCTGTGTTCCAAAATAAATCTTTCATTGTTGTTGATACTGGGGGTATTGGCGAGAATGAAGGCGGTATTGATTCATACATGGCAGAACAGTCAAAGACTGCAATTAATGAAGCCGATATTATTGTATTTGTTGTAGATGCTCGCGCAGGTTTACTTGCTTCTGATGAGCAAATTGCACGTGAACTTCGTACTTTAGGTAAAAAAGTTTATTTAGTTGCAAACAAAGTAGATGGCGTACATGCCGAAGCTGCTTTAGTTGAATTCTTTAAGTTAGGCATGGGCGAACCAATGCAAGTGGCAGCAAGTCACGGGCGTGGTGTTCAGCAAATGCTTGAAGATGTACTTGCAGAAGTTCCTGAAGATGAGTCTGTTGAAGAACACGACAAAAATACAGGTCTACGTTTAGCAATTATTGGCCGTCCTAACGTAGGTAAATCTACACTAGTAAATCGCTTATTAGGTGAAGAACGTGTTGTTGCATTTGACCAACCAGGTACAACGCGTGACTCGATTTACATTCCTTTTGAACGTGATGGTCGTAAATACACATTAATTGACACAGCAGGCGTACGTCGTAAAGGTAAAGTGGATGAAATGATTGAGAAATTCTCAATTGTAAAAACACTTCAAGCGATGAAAGACGCTCATGTTGTTGTGGTTGTTGTTGATGCGCGTGACGGTATTGTTGAGCAAGATTTACATTTAATTGGCTATGCTTTAGAAGCGGGTCGTGCCATGGTTATTGCGATTAATAAATGGGACAACATGTCTGATTATGATCGTAAGCAATGTAAATTAGATGTTGATCGTCGCTTTGACTTCATTCCTTGGGCTAAAATTCATTTAATTTCTGCGTTACATGGTACTGGTGTGGGTGACTTATATCCTTCAATCCACCGTGCATATGATTCATCACACTTGAAAGTATCACCTGCAAAAATCACACAAATTTTGCAAGATGCGACAGAAGCTCATGCGCCACCAATGGTTCAAGGTCGTCGTATCAAAATGCGTTATGCACATATTGGTGGTCAAAACCCACCTACAATTGTTGTGCATGGTAACAAAGTTGATAAAACACCTGCGGATTATCGTCGTTACTTAGAAAACGTATTCCGTAAAGTGTACAAGCTTGAAGGTACGCCAGTACGTATTGAATTTAAAACTTCAGAAAACCCATTTGAAGGTCGTAAGACTGTTATGGATGAACGTGTTGCAGCGCGTAAGCGTCGTTATGTTCAGAAGTTTAAGAAAGCAGAGAAGAAATTTAAACGTTAATTTCTGCAGGCTAAACGTATAAAAAAGCCGACATGATGTCGGCTTTTTTAGCTTAAATAGTTATTTTCGCTTAGCTAAATATGCATTAGAAAGACGATTAATAAATTGAGGTGTTAAACCAGAAAGCTTAAATAAAAGTTTAGATTTAAAACCTACGCCTTGGTGCGTAGAGGTGAAAATAGAATCTTTAACTTGCGATCGTCTATAAATTTCTTGTGCTACATCTTCCGCTGTTAAATGAACACCCATATTTTGAATAGTGCCTGCATCCATATCTTTAACCATTGCAGTTTGTACAAATAAAGGCATTACATCTAAAACGCGAATTCCATATTTTTGCCATTCAATGTCTAAACCTTCGGTAATACCACGAACTGCAAATTTACTTGCAGAATATGAAATTAAATCGGGTTGACCATAAATAGCAGAAGCCGAAGACAAATTAATAACACGAGCAAATGATGCTTTTTTTAGGTAGGGAAGTGCAGCATGGCAGCCATTAATAACACCATTTACATTAATATTAATCGTGCGATGATGAGCTTCAATATCTGTATCTTCAAAAGTTCCTGAATACAAAATACCTGCATTATTCACAAGAATATTAATTTGACCTGCCCAAGCATTAAACTCAGCTAAAGCACTTTGCCATTGAGCATAATTAGAAACATCTAGTAATCCTGCTTTTGCATGTTCACCTAAATTATTTGCAAGTTGTTGTGCTTTTTCAGTGTTTAAATCATAGATGCCAACCTTATAACCTTGCTTGTAGAATAAAGTTGCAACGGCTGCACCAATTCCTTGTGCTGCACCACTAATAAAGATACTGTTCATTTACTTCTCCTTGTATTGCTTTAATTATTTGAATTTTCATTTAACTTGAGCATATCAAAAAATAAGCAAAATCGTATAGTCAGAGTGTTTTTATGGAACAATTATTGAAAATCATGCAACAGTTACGTGCTGAATGCCCTTGGGATCAAGCACAAACACCTGAAACTCTTACAAAATATGCGATTGAAGAAGCTTATGAGGTTGAAGCTGCTATACGTTCAGGTCAGGTAAATGATGTAAAAGATGAACTAGGTGATTTACTACTTCAAGTGGTTTTTCAATCTCAAATGTACAGCGAGAAAGGATTGTTTGATTTTAATGATGTTGTTGAAGCAATTAGTCAAAAGCTAATTCGTAGACATCCTCATGTATTTCAAAAAGAGAAATTTGCCAATTTAAGTCCTGAAGATGTTTCTGAGTTGTGGAAGCAAATTAAACAAGAAGAAAAGAAAGATAAACCTAAGCATCGTTTAGACAATTTGAAACATGGTCCAGCATTACAACAAGCACATGAAATTCAAAAAAATGCGGCACAAATAGGTTTTGATTTTTCAAATGTGCAAGATGCTTATGGAAAGTTAGAAGAAGAGCTTGAAGAGTTTAAACAAGCGATGCGAGCAAATAATTCCGATGAAATACTCGATGAATTTGGTGATTGCTTGTTCTCATTGGTCAATGTTGGACGTAAACTTGGTGTTTCGAGTGAAATGGCACTACTAAGTACCATTCATAAATTTAGATCTCGTTTTGCTTTTATTGAAGATCAAGCTGCTATTCAAAATAAGAACATAGAAAATATGTCTTTAGAAGAAATGGATGAACTTTGGGAGCAAGCGAAAGTTTATTTAAAACATCAGGTTCAAAATGACAATAAAAAAGAAGAGTAAAATTTTTAAAACGTTATGTATGGTTTTGTTTTTTGGTTCTGTTTCAAATTTGGCACTTGCACAAAGTGCCTATGAACAAAAATATTCGCAATGGAAAGCTGAGCAAGCACAACAAGATCAGCGTTTAAAGAATAGAGCAGATACGAATTCCAATCATTATTTATCAAGACCAAGTACATCTACAGCAAGCTCATCCACATCAAGTGGATCAAATAGTAGTTCTAAAGTTCGGTTAAATTCTGCAAATATTGAGCAGCTTATGCAGCTAAATGGCGTAGGAAAAAAGAAAGCGGAAGCAATTATTGAGTATCGTAATAAAAATGGTAAGTTCAATTCTGTAGATGATTTTATGAAAATTAAAGGGATTGGTCCTGCATTATTCAATAAAAACAAAGCTAAATTGGCTTTATAAACAAATATAAATATATGAAATGATGTCTGAATGGTATATCAAGAAATTGATAATCAAATTGCCCTTTGATGGTGTAAGAGATATCATTAGCGACATCTTATATATTTTACGTTCAGACGTAGGAGACAGCGTCTTTTGCAAACTTTGCGCGCGTCAAAATGTGGTTTATCAACCGCTCAATTGCCTGCTTACATTTTAGATGTTATTGATGCTTTAACAAAAGCAGGTTATGAAGCCTATATCGTAGGTGGTGGTGTACGTGACTTAATGTTGGGGCTAAATCCGAAAGATTTTGATGCCGTTACCAACGCGACACCAGCACAAGTTAAAGAAGTTTTTGGTCGTCGTTGCCGTATTATTGGTCGACGCTTTGAGCTTGCTCATGTGTATTCTGGTCGTGAATTGGTCGAAGTTGCGACTTTCCGTGCTCCGCCTAAAAAAGAAGTCACTTCTGCGGCAGGCATGATTTTACGTGATAATAATTGGGGAACCATCGAAGAAGATTTTGCTCGTCGAGATTTTTCAATTAATGCAATGTACTATCAGCCACGTAAGGGCATTGTTCTCGATTTTTGTAATGCAGTTGAAGATATAAATAATAAAACATTACGTTTATTGGGCGATCCGAAAACTCGATTTGAAGAAGATCCTGTACGTATGTTACGTACATTGCGTTTTGCAGCCAAATTAAACTTCAAGATTGCCAATGAAATTTTAGAAGTATTCACGCCTGAGTTAACAAACTTATTACGTGATGTTTCTCCGCATCGTTTATATGATGAATCTCAAAAATTATTCACTATGGGGCACTTAAATCGTGTGCTTCCAATGTTGATTGATTTTGGAATTTGGCAGCAGTTGTTTGCGGAAATTAATCCGAAAGTAACCACGTTTATTGAAAGAGCTGCTAAAAATACAGATCAACGTATTTCTATTGGTAAAACCATCAACCCTGCATTTTTCTATGCGGTGTTGTTGTGGGAACTATTCTTAAAGCGTAGCGAAGGTTATTTGGCAAAAGGTGTAACGCCTGCTGAGGCGCGTGCACAAGCGGGTTTAGATGTACTTAAACGTCAAGGTACACGTACTATTATTCCGCGTTTTGCTGAAACATTTATTCGTGAAGTTTGGGAAATGCAAACACGGTTGTTAAATCCAAAACCACAGCAAATTGCAGCATTGTCTAATCATGCACGTTTCCGTGCAGGTTTCGACTTTTTGCTTTTACGTGAAAAATCAGGCGATACCAATACTCAAGGTATGGGCATGTGGTGGGATAGCTACCAAAACATGACGTCTGATGAAAAAGAACGTGCGATTGGTCAATATAACCGTCAACGTGCGAAAAATCGTCGTAAAGCTGTTACACAAGATGATGTTGTTGATACACGTGCGCAGGTTCAAGCTGAAATTGAACCTTTAGTGAATGAGCCTGAGACACGCAATCGTAGAACACGTAAGCCTAGACAGCATCAAGAAAATAGAACTTCAGTTGCTTCTACAGTAAAAGGTGAAATTGGTGCAGATCATCCAATTTTAAAACGCCGTCGTGTAAAACGTGATTTAGCAGAAGTTGTATTTGGACCAACTCAATGAGTGTAGTGACTTATATTGGTTTGGGTAGCAATTTAGGTGATTCTCGTCAAATTTTGACAGAAGCTGTGCAAAATCTTGCGACTTTAGGGCAAGTGAAAACATCTAAGCTGTATGAAAGTCCACCAATGGGCCCTCAAGATCAGCCAAATTATTTAAATGCTGTAGTGCGTTTAGAAACAGATTTGGAGCCTTTGGCTTTATTAGATGAATTGCAACGCTTTGAAAATGAGTCTGGTCGTGTGCGTTTACGCCGTTGGGGTGAACGTACACTCGATTTAGATTTACTTATTTATGGTCAAGAAAGCATTCAAAATGAGCGTTTAACTGTGCCTCATATAGGCATACTTGAGCGTGATTTTGTGGTAATACCATTGTTAGATTTAGATGCAGAAATGCAACTAAAGGGACAAGTCTTAAAGAGTCTGCCTATTTTAGAACATCCAACTGTTACAGTTTTGGATAATGAAGCCTGGGCACATTGATCATTTAACACATGATCTATGCATTTTTTAGAGGAATATCTTCATGATTAGTCTCAGCGACTTAAAAAAAATTAAAGCCGAAGGACGTAAGTTTTCTTGCCTAACTTGTTACGATGCAAGCATGGCGAAAGCTATGGAAATTGCTGAAATTGATAGTATTTTAATTGGTGATTCTTTAGGAATGACTGTTCAAGGGCGCGATTCTACGCTTCCTGTGACAATTGAAGATATGGCATACCACACGGCTGCTGTACGTCGTGGAAATAATCATTCATTTATTATGACTGATTTACCTTTTATGACTTATGCCACTTTAAATGATGCCTTAGTCAATGCAAAAACAGTGATGCAAGCTGGCGCACAAATGGTAAAAGTTGAAGGCGGTGCGTGGTTAAGCGAAACAGTTGAAGTGCTTACACGTAATGGTATTCCTGTATGTGTGCATTTAGGTTTAACACCACAATCAGTTCATGTATTTGGTGGTTATAAGCTACAAGCACGTACACGAGAAGCAGCAGATAAGCTGATTGCAGATTGTCGTGCTGTTGTTGAAGCTGGTGCTGCATTGCTGTTGCTTGAATGTGTTCCCGCACAATTAGGTAAAGAAATTACTGAACTGTTCCCAGAAATTCCTGTCATTGGAATTGGGGCAGGTCATGAAACCGATGGACAAGTTCTTGTTGTGCAAGACATGTTGGGTTTAACGTTCGGTCGTGTTGCAAAATTTGTTCGTAATTTTATGAAAGAACAGTCAGGTGAAACTGCCATTTTAGATGCTTTTAAAGCGTATCACGCTGCGGTAAAAGATGGTTCGTTCCCAGCACCTGAACAAACTTTCCAAGTAGAGCTGTAAATATGAAAATTGAATCCACTATCCAAGGTCTATCTGAATCGCTTAAAACAGCTCGAACGAATCAGAAAATAATTGGTTTAGTTCCTACAATGGGGAACTTACACCAAGGACATTTAAATCTTGTTCGTGAAGCACGTAAAAAATGCGATATCGTTGTTGTTAGTATTTTTGTGAATCCAATTCAATTTGGACCAAACGAAGATTACGATAGCTATCCACGTACTTTAGAGCAAGATAGTAAACTTTTGGAAGAAGTGGGTTGTGATTATATTTTCGCCCCAACTGTTGAGCAAATGTATGGCAATCAACCACGTTTAACCAATATTTCTGTAAGCGGAATTACAGCAGATTTATGCGGTTTACAACGTCCAGGCCATTTCGATGGTGTAGCTGTCGTTGTAACGAAACTATTCAACATTGTACGTCCTGAAATTGCGTTCTTTGGTGAAAAAGATTTCCAACAACTTGCTGTTATTCGTCAGTTTGTACGTGATTTAAATATGCCAATTGAAATTACGGGTGTGCCAATTGCACGTGCGGAAGATGGTTTGGCGTTAAGTTCACGTAATGGTTATTTATCTGAAGAACACCGTAAAACTGCACCAATTATTCATCAAAGTTTAAAAATTGCAGAGCAAGATTTACAACAAGGTAAAAAACTGGCTGATGTTTTGGCAAATATTGCATCTACATTAATGCAAGCAGGTTTTGTTGTAGATTATGTTGAGGCTCGTACGCCAGAACTTCAGAAAATTGAAGAATTTAATCAAAATATCGTGCTTTTTATTGCGGCAAAAATTGGTACAACACGTTTAATTGATAATTTACAGGTTCAGCATAACGCATAACTTGCTTTTAAAGGACAGCATGCCATGAAGCGTATATTGATCGTTACAGGACAATCGGGTTCAGGAAAGTCATCTGCATTACAGGTGCTTGAAGATTTAGGTTATTACTGTATAGACAACTTACCGCTGGCATTGCTTCCTGAAATTGTTGCGAAATTAGATAGTGAAAATAATTTAGAACAGCTTGCTTTAGGTGTAGATGTTCGAAGTACTCGTGCAGATTTGCAAGAGTTTGATTTGGTGTTTGAGCAACTGCAAAAACATGGCTCAGTAGATGTCATTTTCTTAACAACGCAAGATCAACAACTTATTGCAAGATTTAGCTCTTCACGTCGTCCGCATCCGTTGTCGAATCGTTTTAATAGTTTGACTGAATGTATTGAACAAGAAAAAACATTACTTATTCCTATTCAGTTCCGTGCAACTATTCAAATAGACACGACAGATAAAAGCGTACACGATTTAAAACATATGCTGTTGTCTAGACTTGGGCAAACTGATAACTTAATTGTAATTTTACAATCTTTTGGTTATAAGCATGGTATACCTCTAGATGCGGACTATATTTTTGACATGCGACATTTGCCCAATCCACATTGGGAATTAGAGTTGCGGAAATATTCGGGTCTAGATGAACCAGTCCAAAATTTCTTGGAAGCTAGTAGTCAAACGATTGAAATGTTTCAAGATGTTTATAAATTTTTAGAAAAATGGTTGCCTGCTTTTGCCGAAGGTCATCGTCATTACATCACGATTTCAATTGGTTGTACGGGTGGGCAGCATCGTTCAGTTTATATTGTGGATAGACTCAAAAAAGCTCTTGAGGCAAAATGGTCTATTCAGGTTTTACATAGAGAAATGAAGCACTGGTCATGATTGACACAACTGTTGACGTAATTAATAAACTAGGGTTACATGCGCGTGCGTCTGGAAAACTCATCGAAGTTACTACTAAATTTCGTTCATCTATCCAAATAGGAAAAGGTGATAAACTAGTAGACGCAAAAAATATTATGTCCTTACTTATGCTTGGTGCAGGTAAGGGCACAACTCTACGCTTGGTGATTGAAGGAGCAGATGAAGAAAAAGCTTTATCTGAAATTCAGGCACTATTTGCAGCAAAATTTTACGAGGCAGATTAATCGTGGCACGTCGCACACAACGTTTTACTGAAGAAGATTTTGATTCTTTAGAAGGGCGTGCAAGTAAAACCGAACAAAAGAAAGCAGTTCAACGTATGGCTGCTTTAGGTGAACAATTAGCAGAGTTAAGTGCTAAACAAATTAAAAACCTTCCTGTGGAAGAACGTTTAATTGAAGCATTGGAAGATGTAAAGCTCATTACTTCTGGTGAGGCCCGTCGTCGTCAATTTCTACGTATTGGTAAATTACTACGTAATGAAGATGAAACAGTTATTCTTTCTTACTTAACGCCAAAACAAGGTGCTAAAAAAACTGCACAGTTAAATCGTTGGGTAGATCGTATGGTTGTTCAGGGCGATCCAGCAATCAAAGAGTTTATGAAAGCGCATAATGCGGCGGAACATCATCCTATTCGTCAGCATGTTTTACGTATCAATCGTGATATTACAAAAAAAGCGTCTGAAGATGAAATTGCTGCATCTAAGTTGAAATTATTTAACTACATTCAACAAGTAGCGCTTATTTCGGATAACTAATTATTTAGTTGTTTTCTATGTAAAAAAGCGACCTGATTGGGTCGCTTTTTTATTGGTTATCTATAAGGTTTTAATTTAATTAAATTCTGCAACCGAACGTTCTTTTGCCCACTCACGTAATACAAATTTTTGTAGTTTACCTGTCGAAGTTTTAGGTGTTTTGGTAAGGATTTTTTAGGATTTTCTGTTATGCCAAATGTCTATTTTTGTTGATTATATCCTATTCATTTTAGGGTAAATATAAGTAACGCGTTCTAAATAACGTAAAGGTGAAAGTGCAACAAAATTTGCAGGTGTTCGAGGCAATTGATCGTATGTGCTAACCATTTTTTACTCCATGTAATTTATTTATTTTTCCTTTTCTTGAAGATCTGTATTTTTAGATATTTTGTCCTTTATTCTTTGGTCGAGTATGAAAATTAAACACAATAAATTTAACAAGTAATAAAATAATAGGATTAAAAAGAAATAAGATCAGATAATTATGTAAAGTTTATTTATATTTGTCTGTTTTGTGTTCATGAGCTTGTGTAATACGCGCTAAAAAAATAGTAGCAATATTATATGATGTTGAAAAAAAGTTCATTTTGATTTTGGTGGGGTATTTTATATTTTGGGCGATTGTTCCACCGCTATTATCATCAAGTTTCCCGTTGGATGTTCCAGAGGGTATTTATTGGGGAAAAGAATTACAGCTTGGTTATTATAAACTTCCTCCATTTTCGTCATGGGTGCTGTACGGTTTTTATACTGTATTTGGTTCCTTTGGTCCTTATCTTCTTAGTCAAATTTGTATTGCGCTTACGGCATTTTTTGGATTTTTTAATCGGAAAAAATATTGTTTCTGAAGAGAAAGCTTTTTATTTGGGAATCTTTATTTTCGCTATTTTTTATTACACATGGTCATCACTTGACTTCAACCATAATATTGCCCAAATGCCAATTTGGGCTGGGCTCATTTACCTATTTTATTTGGCGCTGAATAAGAATACTTGGACAACTTGGTTGTTATTTGGGCTTGTGACGGGCATTCGTATGTTAACTAAATACTCAGTCGCAATTTTGGTATTTTCAATTGTTTTATTTGCATTCTTAATAGCATTTGCTTTTGGGTTTACAGGTCATTTCAATTTTACATTCAACTCAAATGGGCAAAAAAGTGAATAGAAATCCAAGCTTGCAAAATGGTTTGTGAGTTCAGTTTTTTGTTTTGCCTTAAATCAAGCCATTTTTGTGACAGGAATTTATATTTTTGGTAAGCCTTACTATATTTTTATTTGGATTATTGTGACATTCTTAGTCACGGTTTGCACATTTCTTCTTGCTAAATTTTGGGCATTTAAGGGAAAAGATCATTCATGAAAAACATCATTATTAATGTGGATGATTTAGGTTTTTCACATGCTGTAAATCAAGCTATCATTGATCTTGCAGAAAAGAATTCAAGCAACAAGTTTTATGAGCTTAGGTGAAATTCATCAAGACGAAGTTAAAGCGTTGTAAAGCTATCATATAGATATTGGTTTGCATTTTGATTTAACAGGTTTATCTGGTGTTGGTGCTTTAAAAGATATTTTGTTGAAAGTATATTTGGGGAAGTTTCAACCGAATGAATTACAAAGTATTATTCAACAACAACTCGATTGCTTTGAGCAAAAAATAGGACAACAGCCCGATTTTATCGATGGTCATCAACATGTGCATCAATTTCCACAAGTTCGCGATACTTTGCTTGATTGCTTAGTACAACGCTACGATCATAAAATTCCTATTAGAACGAAAACCTATCAAACAGATTTAAAAGCGAAAATTATTTATTTTTTAGGTGGTTATAAGTTAAGACAAAAGCTGATTCAACAGCAGTGGTCACATAATCCATCATTTGCAGGAATTTATAGTTTTAATACAGATTTAACAGGCTTAAAAACATTATGGGAAGGTTGGCTTAAACAGGCCTCCAATAATAGTGTGATTATGTGCCATTCTGCTCGAATAGACCGAAACTGGACAGATGAGATATACGCAGCACGCTGTATTGAATATGAATGGCTACTTAGTGATGAGTTTTTAGCGCTTTGGGATCAATATGCTTGCCGAGCACAATCTTGGAAAAATTTAGGCGAATAAATTTTTATAGTGAAACTTGAATAAATACAGTCAGTCAAAATTATGTTGATACAGGATTCATTGACTTAAAAAGGCATTAACGGTTTATTAAAATGGCTAAGAGGTGTAAAATTCTAGCTGATTTTTATTTATCCACCGTTTTTATATTTTGAGGGTTTCCCTCGATCATAATCTCGCGGTGATATGCTCCATTGTGCGGGGCATCACTCCTTAAGGATTTTTTATGCCTATTATTACTTTGCCAAATGGCGATCAAAAACAATTTGATCATGCTGTTTCTGTTATGGATGTTGCATTAAGTATTGGTCCCGGTTTGGCAAAAAATACAGTTGCTGGCCGTGTAAATGACCGTCTTGTAGATGCAAGCGACTTAATTACAGAAGATGCAACACTACAAATTATTACGCCTAAAGATGAAGCTGGTGTAGAAATTATTCGCCATTCTTGCGCACATTTAGTAGGTCATGCTGTTAAGCAACTTTTCCCAGAAGCTAAAATGGTTATTGGCCCTGTTATTGAAGACGGTTTCTACTACGATATCTTCAGTGCAAAACCATTTACTTTAGATGACTTAGCTGCAATCGAAGAGCGTATGAAAAAGCTCATCGATCAAGATTACGATGTTGTTAAAAAAATGACACCGCGTGATGAAGTCATTGCAGAGTTCACTAAACGTGGTGAAGACTATAAATTACGCTTGATTGCAGACATGCCTGAAGAAACAGAAATGGGCTTGTACTACCATCAAGATTATTTGGATATGTGCCGTGGTCCGCATGTACCAAATACAAAATTTTTAAAATCATTCAAGCTTACTAAAATGTCAGGTGCATACTGGCGTGGTGATGCAAAAAATGAACAATTACAACGTATTTACGGTACAGCTTGGGCAGATAAAAAACAGCTTGCAGCTTATGTAAAACGTATTGAAGAAGCAGAAAAACGCGATCATCGTAGAATTGGTAAAGCTTTAGATTTATTCCATATGCAAGAAGAAGCACCGGGTATGGTGTTCTGGCATCCAAATGGTTGGACAATTTACCAAGTATTAGAACAGTACATGCGTAAAGTTCAACAAGACAACGGTTATGAAGAAATTCGTACACCACAAGTTGTTGATTTCACGCTTTGGGAAAAATCGGGGCATGCTGCAAACTATGCTGATGGCATGTTTACAACGCATTCTGAAAACCGTAACTATGCAATTAAACCAATGAACTGTCCTTGTCATGTACAAGTGTTCAATCAAGGTTTAAAATCGTACCGTGATTTACCAGTGCGTTTAGCAGAATTTGGTTCATGTCACCGTAACGAACCATCAGGTTCATTACACGGTATTATGCGTGTACGTGGTTTCACACAAGATGACGCACACATTTTCTGTACTAAAGAACAAATTGGTACTGAAGTTGCAGACTTTATTAAACTCACTTTAGATGTCTATAAAGATTTTGGCTTCGAAGAAGTACAAATGAAACTTTCAACACGTCCTGAAAAACGTGTAGGTGATGACAAACTTTGGGATATGGCTGAAAAATCTTTAGCAGATGCTTTAGATGCAGCAGGTCTTGAATGGGATCTTCAACCAGGTGAAGGTGCATTCTACGGTCCGAAAATTGAATTCTCATTAAAAGATTGCTTAGGTCGTATCTGGCAATGCGGTACAATACAATGTGATTTTAACTTACCAGAACGTTTAGATGCATCTTATGTGACTGAAGATAACGATCGAGATCAACCAGTTATGTTGCATCGTGCAATTCTTGGTAGTTTTGAACGTTTTATTGGTATACTAATTGAACACTACGCAGGATTTATGCCACCATGGTTGGCACCAGTTCAAGCGTGTGTGATGAATATTACAGATTCACAAGCAGTTGCGAGTGAGTCAGTCGTCGCAAAACTTAAAGAAAACGGTATTCGAGCTATTTCAGACTTGAGAAATGAGAAAATCGGCTTTAAGATTCGTGAACGTACATTAGAGCGTATTCCTTACTTATTGGTTCTAGGTGACCGCGAAGTAGAGGAAGGTACAGTAAACGTCCGTACTCGCTCGGGAACAAATTTGGGTACTATGTCTATCGATGCTTTCGTTGACTTAGTAAAAGCAGCCGTAGCCGAACGCGGCCGGTACATTGTGGAGTAACAGCGATTAAACAGCCTGACCGTAATCAACAGGGCGGAAAATCAAACCGTCCTGCTTTGAATGATGAAATTCGTGCAAAAGAAGTCCGTCTTGTAGACGAAAATGGTGAGCAAAAAGGTATTGTTAGTCTTGCAGAAGCAGTTCGTGCTGCAGAAGCAGTCGAACTAGACCTTGTTGAGATTGTTGCAAATGCAGAGCCACCTGTATGCAAAATCATGGACTTTAACAAGCATTTGTTTGATCTTAAGCAAAAGCAGAAAGAAGCGAAGAAAAAACAACATCAAGTACAGGTGAAAGAAATCAAGCTACGCCCTGGTACTGATGTAGGTGATTACAACGTAAAATTACGTTCAATTATCAAGTTCCTTGAAGAAGGTAACAAGGTAAAAATCACTTTACGTTTCCGTGGTCGTGAGATGGCTCACCAGCAGCTTGGTTTGGCTCAATTACAAAAAATTGAAGCAGACGTAGTTGATGTTGGTATTGTTGAGCAAACGCCAAAAATGGAAGGTCGTCAAATGGGTATGCTTCTTGGTCCTAAAAAGAAAAAGTAAGCATCTCTTGATAAAAAAGCACTGCACTTGCAGTGCTTTTTTTATGCATAAAAATGCATTGTGTTGGTATGGGTTTAATTATATAAATAGAAAATATTAGAAATTCATATCTTATATTTTGCTGTGTTAGATGTTTTTTTATAAAGGTAAAAGATGAAGAATCATCTTTATTAACGAGTTAAATTTAAAGTTTTAGCTACAAATAAAGCTTATAAACTGTGCTATAACTTTTTTATGTTGAAAATATAGAAAGAATGAAAAGGATAGAAAATGATAGATCTATATTATTGGGGAACACCCAATGGCCTGAAAATTTCGATTGCTTTAGAGGAAATGGGTTTAGATTATCAAGTCACTCCAATCAATATTTTAGAAGATGATCAGTTTCAACCTGACTTTTTGAGAATCTCTCCAAATAATAAAATTCCAGCAATTGTTGACCAAGATGGTCCAAATCATCAGGCAATTTCTGTTTTTGAGTCTGGTGCAATTTTGCAGTATTTAGGTCGTAAAACAGGATTATTTTATCCTCAAGAGGAACAAGCACGTGTTGAAGTGGAGCAATGGCTAATGTGGCAAATAGGTGGATTTGGTCCAATGCTGGGACAGAATCATCACTTTAATAAGTTTGCATCTGAAGACGTTCCTTATGCCGTTGAGCGTTTCATGAAAGAAACAAAGCGCTTATATTCTGTTTTAGAAAAGCAACTTATTGGACAGCAATTTGTAGCAGGGACGTATTCAATTGCTGATATTGCAATTTACCCTTGGGTTAGACGTTGTGAATGGCAAAAAATTAATTTAGAAGATTACCCAAATGTAAAAGCTTATATGCAGCGTATAGAAGCTCGTCCTGCGGTACAGAGAGCATTGGCAATACAAGTTTAGCTTTTCATTTGTGCTAAGATAAAAGACCACCCCAAAGCGGTGGTTTTTTATTGGATAAATTGTATGAAAGATTTCATTTTAAACTTCACACGAATTTTAGAAAAAAACCCTAAAATATATTGGAGTATTATTATTGGTATTGTTGGGTGTTTAGCTTTATTTGTAGTGGAAGCATTCCATGTACAAAATATTTTGGCAGCGTTAAATACCAAAGACCAAGCGTTGATGAAAGTTACAATTGATCCTATAGCGACGATCTACTTTTGGGTGCGAATAGCTTTGCTTTTCATTATGATTATTTGGTCAAATTTAGAATATCTTAAAACGAAAAAACAACTAGGCTTAAAATAAAACCCAATGTGGGCTTACTTTCTGTTGTTTGTATCGGCTTTTGGGGCTGCAACTTTATTGCCTTTACAGTCCGAAGCCGTACTTCTAGCATTGCTTGCAGAAGGAAGCCAATCTGCTTTTTGGTTAATTGTTATCGCGAGTTTAGGGAATGTTTTAGGCTCGTGTGTGAATTGGTATTTAGGGTTAAAGATAGAACAATATAAAAATAAAAAATGGTTTCCTATTTCTGAAAGTAAAATGCGTCAAGCGCAAAATATTTATCAAAAATATGGGTTTTGGTCTTTATTACTGAGTTGGGTGCCTATTATTGGCGATCCAATTACATTAATAGCGGGGCTTTTAAAAGAAAATTTTGTCCGATTTTTAGTAATTGTAACAATAGCTAAAGTTGGTCGTTATTTATGTATTTATTTGATGTGGTATCAATTTACATAGGTAGTAATACACTCGTGTTCTTCAGGGTTAAGCTTAATTTCATCTTTAAATTGAAAAGTATGTAATTGAAAAAGCTTCCTAGGAGCCTGAATCTTTACATTTCTCATTGCAAAAAGAAATCTTGAATCAATATCATCAGAACCAGAACTTTTTGTGATTCTTAAATTAGAAAGGATATCGTTACGTGAGAGATGAAAAGAAAACTCAATACTTGAATTTTCACTTTTAATTTCATGCTCATAAATATAAAGAACAGGTGGGTTTTTATAATAAAAAGGTGTTTTTTCTTGATTTTTATGTAATTTGTAAATTTCGGTATTTAAATTAAATTTACATGTTTTTTGAGGAGGTTTTACTGTAACTAATTTAGATTTTTTTGTTGATGAGTAATCATTAGATGTTATTTCAAAAGGGAGTATTGCACGAAAAGGATATGCGACATTATTTTCTGTATAGACTGTCATTCGAGCATTATAAATTGCACGGAGAAGAATATTATCTAAATTTTGCAGACCTGTACTTCTTATAACTTTCGCATCAATGATTTTCCCTGTTGTATCAACGTCAATACTAATGTCTGCTTTTCGAGCTTTACCCTCTAAATCACCGTCAAGGTAAATAGGTTTGGGAACTCGGATCCAATGAGGTTTTTTATTAAGCTTGAGTAAATTAGGGGGTGTTGATGGAGTGCTTTTGTTTGATTTAGATTTTAGGTGGGTATCGTTAGCATATGTCAAAGAGCATAGACTAAGGAGAATAAAAGGAATAAATAGTTTTTTCATTATGGGTATCTTTTAATAGTGTTAAATTAGCCTAGAAATATATACTTCTAGGCTATAAATTTAAACACAGCCATCTTGTTTAAATTGCATTTCATCTTTTAAATTTGATTTTTTATAAATCCAATATTTACGCGGTACATCAACTTGAGCTGTGGAAATTGCTTGAATCACTTTTTGGTCTAAGTCGTAAACGCCAGAACCTTTTTTAATTTTAACTTTTTTCACATCGCCATGTTTGTCTACTTTAAAGCTAAAAGTGACACTACGGTTATGACCTTTTAGGTCTGAAGCATTAAGTGAAATCTGTGGTTGAGTGCGATATTGAAAAGATGTTTTATTTTCAGATTTTTGTGCAAGCCAATTTTTAGAATTGAAAGCATAGGCACATTGAACTTCATCTTCTTCAATAAAACGTAAATTGAATGTTTGAAAACCAATAGTTGCAACTGCATTATCTTGTTCGATATGTGGTTTTACTTTAGATGCACGAACAGCTTGAATTAGAATGTCATCTAAATGTTTTAAACCTGTACTTTCTTGTACATTTGCTTTCGTGACATTACCAGTTTCATCTGCATAAACGCGTAAAATAGCTGCACGATTTTTTTCTTTTAAATCTTCATTTTTATATTTGGGTTGTGGAAATTGTTCCCATTGAATACGAGTCGTTAAATGTGCGGGAAGTGCAGCACTTTTTTGAGTACTCAATTTTTTAGATGTATTATTTTCTTGGCTATATGCTGTAGAAAAAGGTAATACAAGCAGTAAAGTAGCACATAGGACATTTTTCATAATTTGAGTATCTTAATCGAGTTGTATGTCGAAAATAGTGAATTAAACTTTATAAGTATTTCCTGAATTAAAAATACTCGCAAGTATTAAATGATTTTTAGTGTGATTTCTTAATTTATATCATCTTTAATTGTATCGCTGAAAGCATTTGGCATTTGTAAAACTTACTTGAATAGAAAGAAGTGCTTTTGTTTTGAGCGGGGATATATTAGAATATGCGCTCCCTTACCTGCAGGTCGTTTTTGCAATGGTGCAAACGTTCCGAACAGGTGTTCAAAAGAGGTTGTTATGCCTAAGATGAAAACTCGCCGTGGTGCAGCTAAACGCTTTAAAGCAACTGCAAACGGTTTCAAGCGTAAACAAGCGTTCAAACGCCACATTTTGACCAAAAAATCTGCTAAACGTATCCGTCAATTGCGCGGCTGTGTAATGGTTCACGTAAGTGATGTTGCTTCAGTTCGTCGTATGTGTCCATACATCTAAGGAGATTTATAAATGGCTCGTGTAAAACGTGGTGTTCAGGCGCATCGTCGTCATAAAAAAATTCTTGCTCGTGCTAAAGGTTACTACGGCGCTCGCTCACGTGTATATCGCGTAGCGTTCCAAGCAGTAATCAAAGCTGGTCAATACGCTTACCGTGACCGTCGTCAAAAGAAACGTCAATTCCGTGCTTTATGGATTGCGCGTATCAATGCTGGCGCACGTCAAAACGGTTTGTCGTACAGCCGTATGATTTCTGGCTTGAAAAAAGCTCAGATCATCATCGACCGTCGCGTACTTGCTGACATCGCTATGCATGATTCAGTTGCATTTGCTGCTATCGCTGAAAAAGCGAAAAGCGCATTAGCTGCTTAATCGTCTTAGATGATTTAAAAAAAGACCGCTTTTAGCGGTCTTTTTTATTGCTTAAAATTTAGTGGGTAAAGTATGAATTTTTTCGGCTTTATTTAAAGACCAAAATAATAGCCAATTAAGCAAATAATAATAGTAATGCAAATAAGTGTAACAACTCCTGATTTTCCAGAAGCTTCTTCTTTATTAGGTTTACTTTCTTTTTTGAAATTTAAAATATTGCTTGTTGGTGGTTCTTCTAAAGGATTTTCTTTTATAACTACAGGTGTAAGTTGCGCTGTTTGATAATGATTGGCAACTTTAGTAATGAATTTGGCATGTAAATCATCAATATGTTGTGCAAAATTGCGGATATTTAATTGCTCATCTGGAGTAATTAAACTGCCATCATGGTGATATGGATGTTGGATTTTTTGCTGAATAAATTCAGAAAGAGCCTCAATGTTGTGTAGGTTGCTGTGTGCATAATCTGCTTGGTAATCTGTAGGCAATAAAGAAAGTTGATTTTCTATTAATGGTTGAATTTCATCAAAAGAAGTTTTATTGGATTGATTTAGTCCTGTGTAGGGCATATTTACGTTTAATGAGTTTTGAAAACCTTCAGCATAAGGGTGATTAAATAGCTCACTTGTCATAAATGCTTGGATGTCATCCCAATTCGGTTGTTTAAAATCTACATCAAGTTGTTTTATAAGTTTTGAGTTGAGTTCATAGCGCCATAAAGTTTCCTGACGTAAAGTGCTTGTTTGTGCTTTAGGTGCTTGATATTCATCTTCAGACAAATACCATTCTGGTAGTTCTTTACCAAAAATCCATGCAGTTTTTTTATTATTCGCATGACTCACAATAAAATGAGGAAAGGCGAGAAGTTCTACATTCACATTTGGATTTTTTTCATCACTTAATATACTTGAGTTGTGCAAGCTTAAGCGTTGAATGCCTTGTTTTTTTAGACCTTCTAGCCAAATATGAAAATGTTGAGCCAATAAATGCTGAGAAATTAAATCACGAAATAGAAAAATATGTTGATCGAAAATAGCGTGGTTAATCCAGCGATTAAAGTTTAAATCTTGATTTAAAAACTCATTTCCGTAGGTAACTAAGGCAAGTTGTCGCTTCCAAATTTGATCTAGTGCCATCGTGAGTGATCTCGTAGTTATTGTCTTTATCTTATACTTTTTATAAATCTATATGCTAATCAAATTTTACTTACAGCATAGCTTCATAAAAGTGACTAAAAACTGTTAGAATGTATGGTTTTATAATATTTTTTAAATTGTTGCTTTGAGAGTTACTATGTCACTGGAAGCCCTGACCACTGAAGCGCTTGCTGCGATTGCAGCAGCAGAGGACCTTGCTACACTCGATCAAGTACGAGTGCAATTTACAGGGAAAAAAAGCCAGCTTGCTGAACAATCGAAGTCGCTTGGTAAGATGGATCCTGAAGAACGTAAAGTTTTTGGTGCCCAAATTCATGCTGTGCGTGAAGCAATTACAGGCGCATTAACTGAACGTCAAACTGAATTGCAAAAAGCAGTCCTAGAACAAAAACTTGCAAGCGAAACTGTAGATATTACATTGCCAGGTCGCGGTCAAGCTATTGGTAGTATTCACCCTGTTACTCAAGTACAAGAGCGCATTTGCCAATTCTTTACTAAAGCAGGTTTTACTGTTGCGACAGGCCCAGAAGTTGAAGATGATTATCACAACTTTGAAGCATTGAATATCCCAGGTCATCACCCTGCACGCGCAATGCACGATACATTCTATTTTGATGTAAACCATCTTTTACGTACGCATACTTCTGGTGTGCAAATCCGTACGATGGAAACTCAACAGCCACCAATTCGTATTGTGTGCCCGGGTCGTGTATATCGTTGTGACTCAGATCAAACGCATTCACCAATGTTCCATCAAATTGAAGGTTTATACGTAGCAGAAAATACAAGCTTTGCAGAGTTAAAAGGCTTGTTGGTTAATTTGCTTAATGAATTCTTCGAAAAAGATTTGAAAGTACGCTTCCGTCCATCGTACTTCCCATTCACAGAGCCAAGTGCTGAAGTGGATATTATGGATGAGCGCGGTAAATGGTTAGAAGTTTTAGGTTGCGGTATGGTGCATCCTAACGTATTACGTTCTGCGGGTATCGATCCTGACAAATATAAAGGTTTTGCATTTGGTTTAGGTGTAGAGCGTTTTGCAATGCTTCGTTATGGCATTAACGATTTGCGTATGTTCTACCAAAATGATGTGCGTTTCTTACGCCAATTTGCTTAAACAGATTTTTTGTAAATCCTCTCCTAACCTCTCCTTTATAAAAGGAGAGGAACTTCTCGAAATAAATTAAAAGTAGAGAGGTTCTCCATCTTCATTGAGAGGGAGTTAGAGAGGGATTAAGAATTTAGATATATAGGTTTTTATAAATGAAAATTAGCGAAAATTGGTTGCGCACATGGGTAAACCCTGCAATTGATAGCAACACACTATCAGACCAGCTTACTATGCTTGGTTTAGAAGTTGATGATTTATCTCCTGCGGCAAAACTATTTACAGGTGTTGTGGTTGGAGAGGTTTTAACTGTTGAACAACATCCTGATGCAGATCGTTTACGTGTAACAACTGTAAATATTGGTACAGGTGAGCCTTTACAAATCGTATGTGGTGCGCCAAACGTACATGTAGGTATGAAAGCCCCTGTAGCAACGATTGGTGCTGTATTACCAGGCGATTTTAAAATTAAAAAAGGTAAACTTCGTGGTATTGAATCACAAGGTATGCTTTGCGGTGCGTCTGAAATTGACTTAGAAGACAAAATTGATGGTCTTTTAGAGCTTCCTGCTAATGCGCCTGTAGGTGTAAATGTTCGCGAATATTTAGATCTTGATGATAACGTTATTGATATCAGCATTACGCCAAACCGTGGTGACTGTTTCAGTATTCGTGGTATTGCGCGTGAAATTGGTGTAATTAACCAACTTCCTGTAACAGTACCTGAAGTTAAAGAAGTTCCTGCAACAATTACTGATGAGAAAAAAGTAATTATTGAAACAGATGGTTGCCCGCGTTATTTAGGTCGTGTGATCAAAAACGTAAATACTAAAGCACCAACACCTGTGTGGATGGAGCGTGCACTTGCTCGTTCGGGTATTCGTCAGCACAGTATTCTTGTTGATATTACCAACTATGTGTTGATGGAACTTGGTCAGCCTTTACATGCATTTGATGGTGGTAAAGTTGAAGGTGCGGTGCATGTTCGTCAAGCAACTGCTGCTGAAAAATTAACTTTGTTAAATGAACAAGAAGTTGAGCTTTCAGAAAAGGTAATGGTTATTGCAGATGATAATAAAGCATTGGCAATTGCAGGTATTATGGGTGGTTTATCTTCAGCTGTTTCAGATACAACAACAGAAATTTTCTTAGAATCTGCATTCTTCGATCAACTTCATATTGCAGGTCGTGCGCGTAGCTTTGGTTTACACACAGATGCATCTCAGCGTTATGAACGTGGTGTAGATTTTGAGCTACCAATGATTGCAATGCACCGTGCGTCTCAATTAATTGCGGAACTTGCTGGTGGTGAATTTGGTCCAATCACTGTTGCAGAAAAAACTGAATTTTTACCAAAACGTGATGCAATTGAATTAAACCAAGCGCAAGTAGATCAATTGCTTGGCTATAAAGTTGAATCTGACTTTATTACAGATGCATTAACTCGTTTAGGTTGTGTTGTAACTGTTAACGCGGAAGGTGAGTGGACAGTTGTTCCGCCATCACACCGTTTTGATATGGTCATTTACCAAGACTTAATTGAAGAAGTTGCACGTATTCATGGATACGACAATATTCAAATTAGCCTGCCTGTGATTGATGTGAAGCTTGCGAAATATCAAGATCAATTTGAACTTGCTCAATTACGTCAAACTGTTGTTGCACTTGGCTACCAAGAAGCAATTAGTTTTAGCTTTGCTGACTTGAAACTTGAAAAACAATTGAACCCTGCTGTAAACCCATTAGCGTTGGCGAACCCAATTTCAAGTGATTTAGCAGTCATGCGTTCTACATTGCTTTCTAGTTTAATTCCTTGTGTTCAACATAATATTAACCGTCAGCAAAGTCGTGTACGTTTCTTTGAATTAGGTTTGCGTTTTGATTATCAAGATGCAGCATCAATTCATGACTTAAAGCAAATTCCAACTTTGGCTTTAATTGCTGTAGGTTCAAAAACTGTTGAATCTTGGCATGGTAAACCACAAACTATGGACTTCTTTGATTTTAAAGGTGAAATTGAAGAAGTTTTAGCTGCGGGACGTTTGAACGTTGAATATGTACGTTCAGAAAAATCTTGGTTACATCCAGGTCAATCTGCTGAAATTTTAGTAGATGGTCAATCAATTGGCTATTTAGGTCGTTTACATCCATCTTTAGAAAGTGCACTAGATTTGGGCACAACTTGGGTTGCTGAACTCGATCAAAAGGCTGTTTTGCAAACTTATGTATCTAATTTTACAGAATTATCACGATTTCCATCGGTTAGACGTGATATTGCGCTTTTAATTAATGATAAGATAAATGTTAGCGAAATTCAGAAGCTTATCGAAAAAACAGGCGGAGAGTTATTAGACTCTACTTGGTTATTCGATGTGTACACTGGTCAAGGTGTTGAAGAAGGCAAACGCTCATTGGCATTTGCATTGTTATGGCAACATCCATCACGTACATTAGAAGATGCTGAAATTAAATCTGGTATGGATAACATACTTCAAATTTTAGAACAAACTTACCAAGCAACATTGAGGGCCTCATGACAGCACTAACAAAAGCAGAAATGGCTGATCATTTAAGTGAGCTCACGAGTTTAAATCGACGTGAAGCAAAACAAATGGTCGAGTTATTCTTCGATGAGATTAGCCAAGCGCTAATCTCTGGGGAACAAGTTAAACTTTCAGGTTTTGGGAACTTTGAGCTACGTGACAAGCGTCAGCGTCCAGGTCGTAACCCTAAAACTGGTGAGGAAATTCCGATTTCCGCTCGCCGTGTAGTTACCTTCCGTGCGGGACAAAAATTCCGCCAACGCGTTGGGAATGAGCAGATCGATTGATCTGCTTTTTTAATGCCTAGAATTTAATAGGGTATATAAAGAGCACGTAGTATAAGTTTGACTTGTTATATGTTTTATAAATTACAGGCATAAAAAAAGAGAACCGTAAGGTTCTCTTTTTTTGAGTAAATAATCGTTAGATTATTTAGCTTCAGAAGCAGCAACTTCAGAAGCAGCATCGATAGCTTCAGATGCAGCAACAGTAGCTTCAGAAGCAGCAGCTTCAGCTTGAACAGCAGCGTCAGATGCAGCAGCAACTTCAGAAGTAGCAACTTCAGATGCAGCAGCAGGAGCTTCTTCAGTTTTTTTAGCACAACCAACGAAAGCTAAAGTAGTAGCAACTGCAGCAGCAATAGCGATTTTTTTGAATAACATGGCATCACTCTCTAAAAAGAATTAGATTAAAAATAACCTGCGTTAGCCTGTAGTTTGCTTTTATTATCCTAAATTTGTTAGGCAGTAACAATGCATGAGCAGTCTAACTGGTCTGCGGGTATCCTATCATTGAGTATTGTGAATTACTACTAGAGAATAAAAAAAAATGCTTAAATAATGAGTATTTTTTTGATTTTTTAACAGAAAATAACTATTAATAATTAAATATAGATAGGATAAGTACTCGATAAGCTTTTAAAATCACTGGGGTTTTATTTAAATTAATTATAATAATCATTAACTTGATAATGAAATTACCTAAATTAACAAGTAATGTTTCTTTATGTAAATAGTGTCAACCAAATAAAAAAGCCATCATTTTGATAGCTTTTTTATGGAAAAAATTAAGTGAATCTTAGTTTGAAGCTTTACGTTTCATTTGATCGAAGAAATCATCATTTGTTTTTGTTTCTTTCATACGATCAAGTAAGAATTCCATTGCTGCTAATTCATCCTGAGTATGAAGAAGCTTACGTAAAATCCATACTTTACGAAGGTTATCTTCGCTCATTAATCGCTCTTCACGACGAGTACCTGATTTCTTGATATTCATAGCAGGGAATACGCGTTTTTCAGCAATACGGCGATCAAGTGTAATTTCTTGGTTACCTGTACCTTTGAACTCTTCGTAAATTACCTCATCCATTTTACTGCCTGTTTCAATTAATGCAGTAGAAATGATTGTAAGTGAGCCACCTTCTTCAATATTACGTGCAGCACCAAAGAAACGCTTAGGACGTTCTAATGCGTGAGCATCTACACCACCTGTTAATACTTTGCCTGATGAAGGAATTACTGTGTTGTAAGCACGAGCTAAACGAGTAATAGAGTCAAGTAGGATAACAACATCTTTTTTATGCTCAACAAGACGTTTGGCTTTTTCAATGACCATTTCCGCAACTTGAACGTGACGAGCAGGTGATTCATCGAAGGTGGAAGCAATAACTTCACCACGAACCGTACGCTCCATTTCAGTTACTTCTTCCGGACGTTCGTCAATAAGTAAAACAATAAGGAAGCATTCTGGATTGTTACGAACAATTGATTGCGCAATGTTTTGAAGCAACATTGTTTTACCCGCTTTTGGCGGAGCAACAATAATTGAACGTTGACCTTTACCAATAGGAGCAACTAAGTCGACAACACGTGCGGTTAAATCTTCCGTTGTACCGTTACCTAATTCCATAACCAATTGTTCAGTTGGGAATAAAGGTGTTAAGTTTTCAAATAAGATTTTATTGCGCGCATTTTCAGGTGTGTCGTAGTTAATTTGGTTTACTTTTAATAAAGCAAAATAACGTTCGCCTTCTTTAGGAGGGCGAATAGTACCGTTAATAGTATCACCTGTGCGAAGGTTGAAGCGACGAATTTGAGATGGGCTGATATAAATGTCATCAGGGCCAGCTAAATATGAACCTGCAGCCGTGCGCAAGAAACCAAAGCCATCTGCTAGAATTTCGAGAACGCCATCACCAAAGATCTCTTCGCCATTCATTGCATGACGCTTTAAGATGGCAAAAATGATGTCTTGCTTACGGTTACGAGCCATTCCTTCGAGACCCATAAACTCTGCAATTTTAATGAGTTCGCCAATCGGTTTTTTCTTGAGTTCTGTTAAATTCATATGTGGTCAGATAGAATGTGAAATTCTGAGGTACAGGTTAGATAGGAAGCACAAATAGGCCGCAGACATGCAAAAAACGAAAGTAATTGATTCGCACAATAACAATTCAGAGAACTGAAATTTTATTAAAAAAGAAGTGTGAAAAACAATTTCTGTTGCCGAGCGGCATCTTATGTGTTGTGTCTTGTAAGAACTAAGGGACGAGAAACCCTACATTTCTTGAATATGTAATATAAGAGAGAATAGAACATTTGTCAATTTATAGTCGAAAAAAATACGCTATATTTCATAGCGTATTTTTTTCATTTAAATAACTAAATTTAATGATTTAGATATTTTCATCGATAAAAGCAGTCAATTTAGATTTTGGTGCAGCACCAACTTGTTGAGCTACAACTTCACCATTTTTGAACATTAACAAAGCAGGGATGTTGCGAATGTTGTAGTTCACAGCAGTTTGTTCGCATGAAGTTACATCAACTTTAACAATTTTAACTTTGCCTTCGTATTCAGTTGCAAGAACTTCTAATACTGGTGCAATTGCTTTACATGGCGCGCACCAGCCCGCCCAAAAGTCAACAAGTACAGGTGTATCAGATTCTAATACGTCTGCTGTGAAGTTTGCATCTGTTGTGTTTACAATGTTGCCAGACATGGGTTTTGCTCCGATATAATCTTTTTAAAGATGGTGTTAATGTTATTAGTATTACATAGCCATCTTTAACAATGTAGGGGTATAGGTAAATTTTCAACTTTTCTGCATATTTTGTCTAATTGATGCTCACGATGATGATTATCGTGTAACACAATTGTCATAAACAGTAAAAACTTCAAGATGTTCAAAAAACTCACTATAAATGGCTTTTAAATTGTATGTATGTGAATTACTCTAGGCACAGTTCTGGATAGGTTAATTTGTAGAATGTCTGATTTTTTAATTGATGAAGAGTTACTTGCAGCTATTGATATGGGGTCAAATAGCTTTCATTTAGCTATTGCTCGTGTTGATCACGGAGAAGTAAAAAAAGTTGCGTCAATGTCAGAAAAGGTACAATTGGCAGCAGGTTTAGACGAAAATAAAAACTTAACAGAAGCAGCTCAGCAGCGTGGTTTAGCATGTTTAGCACGTTTTGTTGGTCGCTTAGGGTCGGTTCAACCAAATCGTTTGCGTATTGTTGCAACAAATGCTTTGCGTCAAGCGAAAAACGGTCATGAATTTATTCAAAAAGCGGCTGAAATTTTACCAAAACCTATTGAAATTATTGCAGGTCGTGAAGAAGCCCGTCTTATTTATTTGGGCGTATCTCACACTATGGAAAATAGTGGGCGTCGTTTAGTTGTCGATATTGGTGGTGGTTCTACAGAGCTCATTATTGGCGAAGAATTTGAACCTATCCATACAGAATCTTTACAAATGGGTTGTGTAGCATTCACCAAAAAATTTTTCCAAGATGGTGAAATTAGCCCGAAAGCTTTTGAAAAAGCATTGGTGGCTGCGCGTAAAGAATTATCAGGTATTGCTAATACATATAAAAATGAAGGTTGGGATACTGTTGTTGGTTCAAGCGGAACAATTAAAGCGTGCCGTCAAATTATTGTAAATATGGGCTGGAGCGATGAGAAAGAAAGTCTTACTCGTGAAGGTCTAGATAAATTAAAAGATAAATTATTTAAATATAAGCATGTTTCAGATATGGAATTTGATGGTCTTAAAGAAGATCGTCGAGCGGTTTTACCTGCGGGCATTGCCATTTTATATGCTGTATTTGACGTATTAGAAATTGACTCACTTTTATACTCTGATGGTGCATTGCGTGAAGGCGTAATGTATGACCTATTAGGTCGTTTCCAACATGAAGATGTACGTGATCGAAGTGTTCAGGCTTTAATGGGGCGCTACAATTCAGATCCGAAACAAGCAGAGCGAGTGGTTCAAACAGCACAGCAATTATTTGATAATGTCGCTCAAAAATTAAATTTAACAAGTGATGATAGTGATTTACTTCGTCGTGCTGCGTATTTGCATGAAATTGGTTTGGCAATTAGTCATGCTGGTTATCATCGCCATGGTGCATATTTATTGCAACATTCTGACATAGCGGGCTTTTCGCAAATTGACCAAAACCATCTTTCACATTTAGTTGCACATCATCGTCGAAAGCTACGAAGTGATGCTAAATTTGACATTATGAAGGTGGGTGGTAGCAAATTACTGCACTTATGTCTATTGCTTCGATTATCTGTTTTATTAAATCACAGTCGTAGCGATGAGATGCTTCCTGCCATTGAATTGGTGGTACATAATGCGCAACAATGGCAACTAAGTGTTTCTGGCGATGCAAAACAGTGGCCTTTACTTGTTGCAGACTTGCATGATGAGCAAGTGCAATTTAAGCATTGTGACATTGAATTGAATATTCAGGCGGAACAATTCATTCATTAACGTACGGTTAATTTAAGGATAAGGTCGACCTATGAAAAATAAAACAGCCCCATCTAAGGCATGGGCAACAGTTCAAATTGCACGTCATCCTGAACGTCCGCAATTCTTAGATTACGTTGGTGAAATTTTTACAGAATTTGATGCCTTGCATGGTGATCGCTTATTTGGTGATGATGGTGCAATGGTTGGTGGTTTAGCTCGCTTTGATGGTCAACCAGTGATGATTGTTGGTCAGCATCGTGGTCGTAGCACACGTGAAAAATTACAGCATAATTTTGGTATGAGTAACCCTGAAGGTTACCGTAAATCTCAGCGTCTTTTAGACATGGCAGAGCGTTTTAATATTCCTGTTCTTACTTTTATTGACACAATGGGCGCATACCCAGGTGTTGGTGCAGAAGAGCGTGGTCAAGCTGAAGCAATTGCAACAAGTCTTGCTCAATTGTCTAACTTGAAAGTACCTGTTATTGCAACTGTACTTGGTGAAGGTGGTTCGGGCGGTGCTTTAGGTATTGGTGTTGCAGACCGTGTGGTTATGCTTTCACACAGTATCTATTCAGTGATTTCACCTGAAGGCTGTGCATCTATTTTGTGGAAAACTGCTGAAAAAGCTGAACAAGCAAGTGAAGCACTAGCACTTACAGCTGAAAAATTGAAAAAAATTGGCATTGTTGAATATGTTGTGGATGAAGGTGAGGGTGCTCACTTAAATCCAGAACAAGTTATGCAAAGCCTTAAGTCTGTGTTAAAACAAGCACTTGAAGAATTGCAAGCAATGGATGCGAATGAACGATGCGAAGCGCGTTACCAGCGTTTAATGAAGTTTGGCAGCAACAATTTAGGTCTAACTTCTTAAAAAAGCTTCAGAATTTTCCAGAAAATTCTTCGTTTTTAATTGGATGTAGCGGTGGCATGGATTCCATGTTGCTTCTGCATCTAATGTCATTTTTATGCCCTGAAAAAGTTCGTGCAATTTATGTCGATCATCAATTGCAGTCTTCAAGTGAACAATGGGGAGAGTTTGTTTTGGCGCAATGCCAACAACTTAATATTCCATGCATCGTTCAAGCCGTAAATGTGGCTGAAGGCAACTTAGAAAGCCAAGCCAGATCAGCTCGATATCAAGCCTATTCACAACATATACAACCCAACGAAATTCTATTGCTTGCACATCATCAGCAAGATCAAGCAGAAACGCTCATGCTTCGCTTATTGTCTGGTGCAGGAATTCATGGTTTATCTGCCATGCGTGAAATAGATTGTCGTGAAAATTTAACCATATGGCGACCGCTTTTAAATATTTCACATGAGCAAATTTGCCAATGGGCAACTCAATTGAATGTGCAAAATATTCAAGACCCAACAAATAACGATACACATTATGATCGAGCATGGTGCCGTGAAGAGTTGTGGCATATTTTGCAATCCCGCTTTCCAAAAATGCAGCAAGCTTTAAGTCGCACAAGCTATTTAATGCAAGATGCTGAAGATATTCTTCATGAAGTTTTACAGCAAGATTTATCTGCGTGTGGAAATGACATTGAATTAGATCTTAAAATTTTTGATCAGCTTAATGCTCCAAGACAACGTCAATTGTTATCTTCATGGATGAAAGGTGAAGGTCAATATCGTCCATCATTTGATATGGTTGAGCGTATTCAAAATGAAGTTATTCATTCTAAAAAAGATGCTCAAGCATCATTGCATTGGAATGGCTTTTACTATGTACGCTATCAAGAAAAATTGTATCGAATTGCCAAAGAAGATTATTTAGCTGAAAAAACAGTAAGTGGTGATTTGGAAGATATCCAATTTCAACTAAATTGTGAAATTTCTTTATTATCTGGTGCTTATGAAATTCAATCAGAAAATATTGGACTATCATCTGCATTATTAAAAAAAAATTTGATCATTGAGCAACGTAAAGGTGGCGAGAAAATTCATTTGTATGGGCGTATTGGTTCTTGGTCGTTAAAGAAAGCAATACAAGAAGCACATATTTTTCCGTGGCAACGTCATACAATTCAAATATTAAGCATAGATAATGTTATGCTAGGTGTGTTTACACCGAAAGGTTTTTGGTTGGCACAATCTGTGTATTGTGAAGTGGGTGGTTGGCAACCAAAGTTAATGAACAAAGATCAAACTCATAGATGAGCGTGAAAAAATGACGGCAGTTTTAGATTGTAATATTAGTTTTATTGGTGGCGGTAACATGGCTCAAGCCTTAATTGGTGGCTTGATCGCAAGAGGATTACCTGCAACACGTATTACAGTTTCAGATCCAGTAGAACAAGTACGTCAGTTATTGCAAGAAAAGGATGTGCAAGTTACTGAAGATAATGTGGCAGCAATTCAAACAGCAGACGTTGTTGTATTTGCAGTAAAACCACAAGTTTTGGCGCAAGTTTTAAAGCCTTTAAATGGCTTATTTGCTGGTAAGTTGGTTATTTCAATTGTTGCTGGCGCAGAAATTTCAACAATTTCAGAATTACTTGGCACAGACCAAGTTGTACGTGTAATGCCAAACACACCTGCATTGGTTCAAACAGGTGCACATGGTTTATATGCAACAGATGCAGTCGCTGAAAAAGATCGTAACTTAGCAAGTCAAGTTTTGGCAGCGACAGGTTTAACCATTTGGGTAAATACCGAAGCTCAAATTGATGCTGTAACAGCAGTTTCAGGCTCAGGTCCTGCATACTTTTTCTATTTAATGGAAAGTATGATTCGTGCAGGTAAAAATTTAGGTTTAGATGAAAAAGTAGCAACAGAACTTACTTTGCAAACTGCATTAGGTGCAGCGCAAATGGCAATTACAAGTTCAAATACGCCCGCTCAATTGCGTAAAAATGTGACTTCGCCAAATGGTACAACACAAGCTGCAATTGAAGTGTTTGATCATGGTCAAGTTTCACAAACGATTCAAGCTGCGTTGGCTGCTGCACAAAAACGTAGCCAAGTACTTGCACAAGATTTAAGTGATAGCGTTAAATAAGATTGATTTAATTAGGAAAGTTTAGATATGGGTGCAAATTCTGCGCTAATTTTTGGCATCATCATTAACGTAGCGATTTTGCTCGTATTTTTCCGCTTTTTAATGCAATTAGCAGCGGTGAGTCCTTACAACCCAGTGGTGCTTTCAACTGTTAAAGCGACTAAAATTGTAGATGTTTTTAGTCGTATTTTTCCAACGGTTGCAAATGGTCGTGTAAATTTAGCAGCACTAGCATTAGTTGTTCTGCTATATTTACTGAAAATTTTTGGTGTAATGTATTTGTCGGGTGCAATGCCAAATAGTCCAATTCATTTGGTTATTTTGACATTTGTAACGATGATTCAAGACTTAATTCGCTTCTGTCGTTACCTTATTTTTGCAACAATTATTTTAAGTTGGGTGGTGATGTTTACACAGTCACGCTCACCTTATATTGAAGTTATTCAAGAATTGGCTGAACCTTTACTTGCACCATTTCGTCGTATTTTACCGAATATGGGAATGATTGATTTATCTCCAATTGTTGCTTTCTTGGCTTTGTTCGTAATTGAAATTATTATGAATCAAGTTGCAATTGTATTGCTTACTGGTCTTTAATCTGACCGAATAAAAAAGGACGCTGAGGCGTCCTTTTTTTGTTAAAGCGAAATTCCCTCTCTTTTAGGAGAGGGTTAGGGAGAGGTCTTAGGTGAATACCTCCATCCCAACCTTCCTCCTTGTAGGAGGAAGGAGCTTTACATTAATGCGCTTCATCCCAGTTTTTGCCTTTACCTACTTCTACAATAAGCGGTACTGAGATTTGTAAAACAGATTGCATGACTTCAGCAAGTTTTGGTGCAAGCTCATCGGCAATGTTTTCATCAACTTCAAATACCAATTCATCGTGTACTTGTAAAAGCATTTTGGCTTGGTCTTTTGGCAACATTTTTTCAACTTCAATCATTGCCATTTTAATGATATCTGCTGCTGAACCTTGAAGTGGAGCATTAATAGCTGCACGTTCTGCTGCTTTACGTACCATCATATTTCGAGCATCAATATCTGGTGTATATAAACGACGACCTAAAATGGTTTCGACAAAACCTTGTTCCAATGCAACTTGACGCGTACGTTGCATATATTCGTAAATGCCTGGGTAGCGATGGAAATACTGCTTAATATAGTCTTGCGATTCTTGACGTGTAAAACCAAGCTGACGAATTAAACCAAATTCAGACATGCCATAAAGTAAACCGAAGTTTACTGCTTTGGCTTGACGACGTTGATCATTGGTCACATCTTCAAGTGCAATGCCTAAAACTTCTGAGGCTGTACGACGGTGAACGTCTTGTCCGTTATTGAAGGCATCTACTAGGGCTGCATCTTGTGAAAAATGTGCCATTAAGCGTAATTCAATTTGCGAGTAATCGGCTGCAAGTAAAATACGACCTTTTGGTGCAACAAATGCTTTACGAATTTGACGTCCAATAGTTTCACGTACAGGAATGTTTTGTAGGTTTGGATCTGTAGAAGATAAACGCCCCGTAGCAGTTAAAGCTTGATGGTAGCTTGTGTGCACACGATGAGATTCATCATTCGCCTGTTTTAGCAAACCATCTGTATATGTGCTTTTAAGTTTTGATAAACCACGATATTCCAAAATTAAACTGGTAATAGGGTGATCAATTTTTTCTAAAACACTTTCACTTGTACTATATTGCCCTGTAGAGGTTTTTTTACCGCCTTTTAAGCCTAGCTTATCAAATAAAACTTCACCTACTTGTTTTGGTGAGCTGACATTGAAGCTTTCGCCTGCAATTTCGATAATTTGATTTTCTAAATCTTGAATTGTATTGGCAAAATCTACACCTAACTGATCTAAGAAACTTAAATCTAGTTCAATGCCGTTTTCTTCCATAATAGTAAGAACACGAGCAACAGGCATTTCAATGTTATGAAGAAGATTTAACAGCTCAGGATGCTTGCGTAATTTCTCATCTAAAACTTCATAAAGACGATAAGTCACATGAGCATCTTCAGCGGCATAATGCGCTGCAATTTCAATTTCAATTTGATTAAATGTTTTTTGCTTAACACCTTTACCTGCAACTTGTTCGTAAGTTGTAGTTAAGTGACTTAAATATAAACGTGAAACATCATCCATACCATGACGTGTTGCAACCGAATTTAAGACATAAGATGCAAGCATGGTATCGAAATACCAACCTTGTAGATGAATGCCATGATTTTCTAAAACGTGTGCATCATATTTTAAATGATGACCAATTTTTTGAATTTCAGGATTTTCTAGAATGGGCTTAATTTGAGCTAAAATTGTTTCACGGTTTAATTGCTCAGGCGCACCTTCATAATCGTGTGCAAGCGGAACGTAATATGCATCTTTAGCATCAAAGGCAACAGAGAAACCGACAATTTGTGCAATTCGATAATCTAAACTTGTGGTTTCAGTATCAAAAGCAAAACGTTTTTCTGTGCTTAAGCGTTGGAATAATTTATCCCAATCTGCTTGAGTTAAAACAGTGTGATATGTCGCTTCGCCCAATTGATCATCCACACTTGTAGTAGAAGCATGATCTTCATTTTGAGTGGGTACTTCTTCAGTTGTATTTTTTTCAATGGCTTTAGTTGTTTGCTTATATGCTGCATTATTTGGATTGTTTGGATGATCCAGCGACTGTAACTGTGTACGGAACTCTAGCTCTGTGTATAAATTACGAAGTGCATCGACATTTGGATCTTGAAGTTTTAAATCTTCATAGCCAAAGTTTAGGTCTAAATCAATCACAATACTTGCAAGTTGATGGTCTAAGGCAATACCTTCAACGCTGTCTTTAATATTTTGACCAACTTTGCCTTTAATTTTATCGACATTTTCTAAAATGCCACCAATAGAGCCATATTCAGTTAATAGTTTAGCTGCAGTTTTTGCACCAACACCCGGAACACCCATAATACCGTCAGATGCATCGCCCATTAGGGTTAAATAGTCGATAATTTGATTTGGCCAAACGCCAAATTTTTCAAATACGCCATTTACATCTAAAGGACGTTCTTTAAAGCTATCTTCTAAAGTTACTTTATCTGTTACAAGCTGAGCCATGTCTTTATCTCCTGTAGAGATAAGAACTTGATGACCTAAAGCTTCTGCATGTTTTGCTAAAGTACCAATCACATCATCGGCTTCTGCACCTGGGAGGGTGTGCAATGGAATACCTAAAGCACGAATAAGTGCGTGCAAGTATGGAATTTGTTGAGATAATTCATCAGGCATACTTGGACGATCACCCTTATAAATAGGTGAGAGTTCATGTCTGAACGTTGGTTCTGGTGTATCGAAAATAACAGCCATATGTGTAGGCTGAATTCGACGCATTAATTTTTGAATAGCGGAAATTGCACCACGGACTGCATTGGTTTGCAAACCTGTTGACGTGGTTAATGGGGGCACAGCGTGAAATGCACGAAATAAAAAGTATGAGCCATCGACCAAGACAAATGGTGGCATTGATAAAGTCCTTATTCAAATAACAGCGTTATTGTACGTGATTTTTGAAGTTATCGCAGAAACATGATTTTAACGTTAGATTATCGAATATTTACGGTAGATAAAATATTTGAATTGAGCTAAATGACATGAAAAATCCCTCCGAAGAGGGGTACTTTTATTTTAGATCAGGTTCACGCTTAATTTCTTTAGCATTTGCGTATTGATCGATATCTTCTTGTGATAATGGTCTAAGTGGATGATCAACAAAACCCATTTTAGGTACAGGAATTTCAATTTGATTTTCAAGGAAACCATTTCGAATTCGCTCCTGCATTTCATCACGAACTTTTAAGAAGTTTTGTTGTTGGCACCAAACGGCAAACAATAACTCAATAGAAGACTCACGGAATGCCGTTACCGTAACAGCTGGTTTTGGATCGGTCAGCACAAGCGGGTATTTATTGGCAACATCCAATAAAACTTCACGAACTTTAATAATGTCTTCATGGAAGTTAATTGCAAGCGTAATTGGAATTCGCCGTATGGGGAACTTCGATAAGTTTTGTACGGGGGCTCGAATAAGTTGTTCATTCGGTAAACGCACATAAATATTATCTTGAGTAAGGAGTTTGACTGAAAGTAAATCAATCGAAATCACTTCACCTTCAATGGTGTGTCCACGAATAAGGGTAATTTGAATGGTATCGCCAATTTCAAATGAACCTTCACCAATAAGGAAAATACCGCTAATTAAGTTAGATGCAGATGTTTGCGAGGCAAAACCCAATGCAACCGTTAAAATACCTGCAGCACCTAAAAATACGCTAAGTTTAAATCCTGCCTCTTTTAAACTTGTCATAAAGAATAACAAGAAAATAAAGTAGAAAATTCCTCGTCGCCAAATTAGGCGTTGGTGTGCGTTAAAGCGGGAACCAATGGTACGAATAAAGGTGTTTGAAATAAATCGTGCGATTAAAAAACCAATTAAACACAATATGACAGCAACTAAAATTTCAGTTAAGCGGTCTGTATTAATATTGGTAAATAAACCTGTAATTGTTTGGGTAACGTCTTTTGTAATTTGAGATTCAGCCATGTTACCCCCTAGAAAAATGATTCAAACATATTAAATAACATACCTGCTGGCTCACGTGGCGGATGTAAATAAGTTACTTCACCAGCAAGAGGAGGGGTTCTATTTTCTAAGCGAATTCGTGGTGGTTTATCTAAGCCTTCATGTAAGACCTTAATTTGTGATGTCCATAAGCGGCCTGTCGTTTCGCTATAAAATAAAGGTAAAGCGGGTACAGGAACATTCATACGGTCAAAGCGAAGTTGTTGATTGCTCGTATTGTGAAATTCAATAGGTGTTACAGCGCGAAAAGCACGACGTGTCAGATTTTTTAATTCTGTTCTACCATCAATTGCAGTGGCATAACAAATTTCACCTGTACGTGGATTGGGACCAAACCAAGTGTCTTTCGGTAAAATAATAGGTAAATCAAAAATAGGTTCTTTATAGCCTTCAATAAAGCCAGATAACCATAAAGGCGTGCTGATATATAAAGTTCCACGCTGTCCTGCAGGAATATAAATAGGATCTACAGGTTTAATTACCACAGAGCGATTTGCGAGGCGAGGCAAGAGGCGTAATTTACTTTCTGTTTTTTTGAACATGTAGCGTTCAATTTCAACAGGTAGTGGAAATCCAAAGTTAGGATCTTCAATTTTATGCCACGTTTGCTCATAATCGTATTGAACTTGCGGACGATGATATTCCAAACGCCATTCTTGCATACCACGTGTGATGCGAAATAATAAAGAACCAAATTGCCATGCTTGAGGAATATTGAGCTCGAATTCTTTTTCTCCCCACCAATGAATATCGTGAAGATTAGACTTTAAAAAAGTATTATTTTCTGACAATTCAATATCCCTTTCATTTTTAGAGCTCAAACAAACTTATTGCTGCTACAACTCTTAAAGTATACGTAAATTCAATTATTTCACTATTATTATGGAAGCAAGAAAACGCAAGTTAAACAATAACAAATCAGTAAATATCAATATATAACACAATTTTTTAAAAGTACTGATTTCTAGGCATAAAAAATCAGCAGCCGATGCTACTGATTCTTTATTTTATTGATGGGGTTTTACCATAATTCAATAATTTTTTTCATCAGTTTTGCGCGAAGTGGAGCAGTAGGGTTTCCTGCATTTCGATTAGTTTCATTTTCATAAAATTTTTGCCAAGTTTGAATCATTTCCAAGGTTACGTTTTGAGTTTTTAATTTTTCGATATCATCTTTTGTAATATTGTTTAATCTCTTTTCTGCACCATCAGGACCTGTTCCCCATCCAATTACGGCCTGTCCAAAAGAAGGAAGGCTCATGTTATTTGGTGTAGGTGGAATGTCTAATCGTTGAATATTTGGATTTACTAAAGATGAAATTTGCGGTCGAACTTTTTCGGAAACTGAAAGTTCTGCAAATGTTGCTGAAGAAATACAAATAAGTAATGAGCTAATGATTGTAGTTTTAAACATAATATAAGATACACATATAAATGATAATCATTATTATATATACAGTAAGGATGAATTAAAACGTAAATATAGTTTTAACTAGGATTCTAAAAGTTAATATTCAACTAATACGCGATGGTTCATTAAAGGCATAGAATTACGAATGAGTTGTTGTTCTGCTATGTCAAAAGGAACCGTAATAAGCTGAGCACCTTCATTTTCAATACTTGCTAGAACTTTTCCACGTGAGTTTGTTGCCGCCGTATGTCCCCAAGTTTGACGTTTTTCGCCGTGCCAACCTTGTTGAGCTGCGCCTAAAACTTGACATTGGCTATCCATCGCACGTGCTTGCAATAATAGTTGCCAATGCATTTCGCCTGTTGTGTAAGTAAAAGCGGAAGGTGCGGTTAATATATTTGCACCTTTATTGCGAAGTGTTAAAGCAAGTTCAGGAAATCTAAGGTCATAACAAACCATTAAACCAATATTGCCAAAAGGTGTTTTTGCCACAACAACTTCTGTTCCTGGTTCAAAATGTTTAGATTCCTGATATCCACCAACAGTATCGCCAACTTGAACATCAAATAAATGAATTTTATCGTAACGAGCTTCAGTTTTTTCAGGGCTAATACATAAGCTAGATGTTCTAACTCGACCATCTGAAATTATGCTACCGTTTGGACGAAATGGGCATGGGAGAGTGCCTGCAATAATCCAAATTTGATATTGATGTGCTAAATCTTCAAGATGTTTTTGAATACTTAAAAACTGCTCGGCAGTATCTCGCTGTTTACCTGCGGCAAAGCAAATAAAGTTTTCTGGAAATACGATGAGTTCTGCGCCATCTGCTTTACTTTGTTGAATTAATGATTCAACAACACTGAAGTTTGCTTCAATGTCGTTTTGGGAGTTCATTTGTACAACGGAAAGTAAAGTCATGGCAGGAGATACCTAAGAATGAGATTAAACGTTTTGATTTGACGCTTGTTCTAGGTTGTCTTGTTCTTTCTGAAGCTGCTTAACCAAAGGCTCGAACATGTTTTCGTTGCTTTTGTTAAGCTCCATTAAAGTTTTGTGAGCATCTAATACTGTAGTGAGCATTGCACTATGAGTAATGTGTTCTTCCATTAATGCAAGCGTGCATACAGATGGATCACCGCAATAATTCAAAATAACAAAAACCTGACCTAGGCCCATGCTGTTTGCTAGCGTTGTAATATCAGGATTTGTAGAGAGCATGATGGCTTGAATTTGGTGAACTTGTTTAAGTTTTAAACCTAATTTTGCCAAAATACCTAAAACTGTACTATCTATAAACGTTGTTTGCGTCATATCTACGATAGCGCCAACAACGTTTTTTTGCTGTTCAATTTTACTAAGAAGTTTGTCTAAACTGATGCAAGATTGGGCACGCACTTCGCCAATAAGCTTAAATATATGCGTACCATTCAAGCTTGCGTATTCAACATGACCTGTTGACATATAAATGCCATTTGCAGAAAAGGATAGAAAATTATCCCATAGCCAATCTCTAGACTCAAGTATTAAACAGTCGTATATAACAAAGTTGAATTATAAGTTGTTGAAAATAATATTAATTTATTCGCTTTAAACTCAGAATAGCAATATCGTCGGCAACATGCTCAGGTGCTTGAAATGATTGATTTTTTAAATGATGGACTAACTGTTCGAATTGTTCGCTTAGTCCACCATCAAAAGGCTCAAGTGCGCCATCTGAACAAATAATGAATCGAGCTTGTTTGTTTAATGTACATTCAAACTCTTCCACTTCAAGGTCTGCTGTTAAACCTAATGGAAAGCTACTGGTATTTAAAACTTTAGGCGCTTGGTTTGGTTCAAAAATAATAGCAGGTGGATAATGTCCTGCACTAGACCAGCGAAGGGAATGTGTTTCTAAATTCAAAACACCACTAATCATGGTGATATGCTTTTCAATGTTTTCTTGAACAAGCATGCCATTTAATTTTTTAATTAATTCTCTTGGAGATTTTGAACGACCATGAAATGCCGCCATCCAAGAGGTTAATAAGCTACTTGTTACGCCATGTCCAGAAACGTCCGCTAAGTAAAACATCAGTTCTTTATCACTGATTTTCCAATAATCAAACCAATCGCCAGATAAATAAGCTGAAGGTTTAAATAAGGTTTCAACTTTATAGTTAGTTAATTCAATAGGATTTGGCAGTAAACGTTTTTGTAATTCTGCTGCTGAAGGTAGGTCGCGGCTATCTTGATTACGTTTATATTGCGCATCAATTTTAGAAAGCGCTTTATGTGGATTGCTTGGTAAGTTATTCCATAACCATCCTGCTAAAGCACCCATTTCCCAAGCTTGTGCTAATGCAATACCTTCGGAATCAAAAGCTAAAACAATGGTGGGTAAAGACCATTTATGTGTTAAATAATCTTGCACATCTGCAATTGCTATAATCGTTGGATCATACAAATCAATATCTTCTATACGAATCATTTGCACACTCGGAAGCGTCTCAAGTACGTAATCTAATTGAGGAATGTCACGGGTGGGTTGAATGAAATACATATAAAGTGCGTATTAGCCAATGATTGAAAAGATAAAAGTACTATAACAATAAGATGGAGAATTACTAGAGATTGTTAATAATCTCCATCATGATTGATTTAGTTATTGGTTATTTGATGAATCATCATGATCATCTTCTGGAACATCATCAATAAAGCTAACACCACCAGCATCTAAGCCTTTTTTCTCTGCAATAACAAAGTTCTTTCGCTGTAAATAAATATCTCTCATTGCGGAATATTTATCACCTTGTAAAACACTTTCTAAATCGAGGAGTTGTGAACGAGCATCTACAGCACGTAATGTTTGATCTGCCCAATAAGCGCTGTTTTTATCTAAATAGTTTTGTGGGCGACCAAAAGCATCGACAGCTAAGCCAAAACCATCACGAATAGTGCTTGGACCAAAAATAGGTAAAACAACATAAGGACCAGATGAAACACCGTAATAACCTAAGGTTGTACCAAAGCTTTCATTCTCGTTATCTAATCCTATTCTACGAGCTGGATCGGCAAGACCTAAAGTGGTAATCGTATTAAAAGTAAAACGACCTAAAGTTTTTAGTGCACGTAAAGGACGACCTTGAATAGTTTGATTTACTGCATTCCAAGGTTCACCTAAATTCGAACGGAACTGTTGGTGAGATCCGCGAACTTCGCTTGGAATTTTAGTTTGATATTGAACAGCAATAGGACGAACAATAGTTCTATCAATTACATCATTAAATGCAAATACTTTACGGTTTAGTGGTTGAAGAGGATCTTTTACTTCATCAGGTTGTGCCGCATTTGCATCAACTTTAAAATTTTTCGCTTTTATATTTTTTAAATCTTTAATTGAGCTTGATGTAGGAGAGAGTTCGTCTTTATTTATAGCTTGGGTTTCACTAGCTGTATTTATATTGCTATCCGATGCATGGCTAAGGCCTGAAAATAAACCAATTGAGCACAGGGCTAACCAAATAATTTTTTTATCTTGCATAAGTAATTCCAGTGCTTTCTATATAAAAAGCAAATGAAGAAAATAGTAAAAACAATAATAACAGCATTTTTGATGTTCGTAATGCTTTCAAAATAAGCAAATACAATAAAAAAAGCATCATTTTGATTAAAAAAAAGACAGACAGTATTTTTTTGTTTAAAAAGGGGGTTGTATTGGATTATG
>NZ_JAXHPF010000012.1:0-50941 GCF_034187745.1 Acinetobacter faecalis
TGAAGCTGTATTGGAAGCTTTGCTTGATGCAAATAAATCAGCAAACTCAACAGACATTCCAACGCTTGAACAAGCAACCTCAACATTAAATAAAGCGGTTGAAGATGCGATTGCAGCGGAACGAGCAGAAGATTTAGCCGAAGCAAACAAAGAGCTGATTGCAGCACAGGAAGCACTGCAAGAGGCGATTACTGCTGCAAATAATGCACTGGCTTCAACTGATCCACTATTAGATGGTGAAGAACGAAATTCTGTTTATGAAGCACTTATAAAAGCTCAACAGGAGTTAATTGAATCAGTAACTGCAGAAGAATTCTATGATGCAGCATCAGCATTAAATAAAGCAGTTGAAGCTGCGATTGCAGCGGAACGAGCAGAAGATTTAGCGGAAGCGAACAAAGAGCTGACAGCGGCACAAAAAGCACTGCAAGAAGCGATTGAGGCAGCTGAGGCAGCACTTAAACCTGATGCAACACCACTCTTAGATGGTGCAGAACAAACAGCATTGTTAGCTGCATTATCAACAGCGAAAGATGCAAAAGGACTGACAGATGTAGATGCACTTAATTCAGCTGCCAATACCTTACGTACAGCGATTGATGAAGTTGTGGCTGCGGAACAAGCAGAGATCGAGGCACTTCGAGTACTTGAAAAATTGATTCAGACAGCTGAAGAACAAAGTTATCCAGCTGAAATTCAAGCGCTACTTGATCAAGCAATTGAAAGTGCGAATAGTGTTGCGGTTCGTCTAGAATCATCAAAAGCAGAGTTAGAAGCAGCAACGAAGAAACTGACAGAGGCTTTATCGAAAGCAGCTTCAACTCAGGAAGCATTAGATAGTCAAGCATTGAAAGAAGCACAAGAGGCACTTCAAGAAGCGATTACTGCTGCAAATAATGCACTGGCTTCAACTGATCCACTATTAGATGGTGAAGAAAGAGATGCAGTATGGGAAGCATTGTCAGATGCTAAAGGCCAGCTTAACTCTGATGATTTACAGGCTGTTATCACTGCTACAGATACGTTAAATGATGCGGTTCGAGATGCGATTGCAGCGGAACGAGCAGAAGATTTAGCGGAAGCGAACAAAGAGCTGACAGCGGCACAAAAAGCACTGCAAGAAGCGATTGAGGCGGCTGATGAAGCATTAAATTCAGTAAATCCTAAGCTAGACGGCACTCAAGAAATCGAGTTGCTCAAAGCTTTAGCACTTGCGCAAGGCAAATTAAATTCAAAAGATGTTGTTGAATTAAATAAAGCGGCTGATGATTTAGTTGCAGCGACGAATAAAGCTGTATCTGAAGAGCAAGCTGAGCTTGTGGCATTACAAGGACTTGTGGATCTTATTGAAGAAGTACAACTAGAAGCTACATCTGGAGAATTTGATCAAGCTATAGCGAATACGCTTCAACAAGCCATTATCAATGCAACTAATATTGCAGATCGTCCTGAATCGTCTAAATCAGAATTAGAGGAAGCATCAAGAGTTTTAGCTGAGCAACTGGATGCTGCTAAATCTGCACAATTAGATTTAGAAAATCAAATTGTAGAAGATGCAAGATCGTTGCTTAAACAGGCGATTAAAGATGCTGAGTTAGCATTAGAATCAACAGCTCCATTATTAGATGGATATGAGAAAGAAGCTGTTTTACAAGGTCTAGTGGTTGCTAAGGATTCATTAGATTCTTCCGATATAGATGAACTTAAACTAGCTGCTGATACTTTGAATGAAGTTGTTGATAAAGCAGTTACCCAAGAGAATCTTGAATTGGAAGCTTTACAAGAGCTTAGAGAATCTATTGAATTAGCACAATCAAAAACATATGACCCTGATATTCAATATGTGTTAGATAAAGTTATTGTATGGGCAGAAAAAGTTGCAGATCGAGATTCTTCAACAGAAGAGGAATTAAGAGATGCACTCATTGAGCTTGAAGATGCAATAGCGTATGCAGAATCACAAAGTACGATTGTTTCCGATATTAATGCACCTGAAATATCTATCAATCCTCTAGGTTTGAAAAATGATAAACAGCCATTAATTACGGGTACAGCGAGTGATGAATCTAATTTTGAAATATTTGTAGAAATTAAAGATACAAGTGGCAATGTTATCGATTCAGGTTTAGCTGTAATTACTGGCAACACATGGCAATATAAAGCTTCTAATGAATTAGAAGATAGCGAATATACAGTTGTGGCTACTGCTACAGATGTTGCAGGCAACACAAACAAATCTCACATTATTGAACTCATTATTGATGCTACTGCACCTCAAGGTTTGAAAGCAGCATTAGTGGAAGATACGTCAATAGTGGATGACAAAATTTCAAAAAATGGTCAGGTTGCTGTTACTGGAATTGAGAATGGAGCAACGTGGGAATACTCTCTGAACAATGGTATATCTTGGATCAAGGGAGTTGGTGAAAGCTTCAAATTGAGCGATGGGCAATACAACGTCATTCTTCGTCAAAAAGATGCTGCGGGGAATATAGAAATTTATAATATGGGTAAAGTTATTATTGATAACCAAAATCCAATTATTTCTGAATTAAGTATTTCAGCCAATAACTCAGTTGTGTCGGGTAAAACGGAGGCTTATGTATCTGTTGAGATTACTTTAGATGATAAAGTAGTAGGTACTGTCCAAGCTAATGAGTTGGGGCAATTTACCTTCGTAATGCCAGAGCAAATCACAAATAAAGTAATAATTAAGTTTAAAGCAACAGATTTAGCAGGAAATGAGTCACCATATTCTATTATAGAAACTCAAGCATTAGGTGAAGGTCAGTTATTTATACCTGCTGATAATAATGTTGTTTTAGTAGCAGATATTACACCAACTATTCGTCAGCCAAATGTAGCTAAAGAAAATATTTTAGCTAGTGAGACTACAGGATTTACGATTGTAAATGCAGGGTTAGGTGATGTTTTAAATGCTAGTGTTTTAGGTGATGTATTAAAGACTTCTCTACAGATTGATGTTGCAGAAGATACTATGCGTCGAATTACGCTTAAATCTCAAGCAGGTGGTGTAGCAGTCTTAACAGAATACGATCTGTATGTGTATCGTTTGAATAAAGGTACTGGAGAGTATGAACAGTTTAAGGTTCAACCATCTTGGCTGAAAGCATCATTATTAGCAGGTAATTCAGACTCATTAACCTTAGATTTACCTGAAGGAGAGTATATTGCTTTCTTATCTCCTAAATTTGGTATAACTGCTTTGGTTGGCTATACACTATTTGTAATGGATGATCAGGTCTTAGATTATAGTAATCCAGTAGCAGTGAGTGGTGGATATTCAGGTGATGTAATTAAAGATGTTGATACTCAATCTGGTGTCGATATTGTGCCAGCAGGTACAACGGTTACCCAAATTAAGTTTATAGACAATACTCTGCCTGAAGGTTCTACCAATACGACTACGCCTGTAAGTGTTACTGATTCGGGGGGTACTTTAATTCAAGGGAAATTCGGTACGCTCACAATCAAATCTGACGGTACATATAGTTATAAACTTAATTCAGATTTCAAGGGTGTTTATGGAGAAGCGAAGGAAACTTTTGAATACACATTAACATCTGGCGGTGTTAGTAAATCTGCTGAATTAGTGATTGTAATTGACAATAAAGTTCCAGAACTTTCACCTGTTAAAATGACAGATACGCTAGTTGTAAGTCCAGTAGCCAGTGTTACTGATGTAACAAAGACTAGTGATAAGTTAGCTGACTTTACAAGTTTTGAGCTATTGCAAGTTGGACTATTGGATCCTATTTTGAATGCTAATGCCGTTAAATTATCGGATTATCGTCAATTCACTGTTGCTGAAAATACTGTACGTGAATTGACTATGGTAGGTGATGCAGGAGGTGTTGCAGTTGGAGCAACATTTACATTACTTATTTATAAAAAAGATATTACTGGTAACTATGTGCAATATCATGTTGAAGAAAATTGGTATAGCGCAGTGCTATTAGGTGGTAAATCTAAACCTTTAACATTATCTTTCCCAGAAGGTGAATATATAGCGCGTATTGGCTTAGGGGGAATTTTAAATGTAGCCGTAGGTAGTACGCTTAAATTTACTAATGATTATGTATATGACTATTCACAACCTGTTGAAAACTCTGTTCAAGGTGTTTCTAAAAATAGTATTGCGTTAGACAGTGATGAGATTATTTATAAAGTGAATGACATAGCATTTACGCCAAATAGTCCTTCAGATGAACCAGCAACAATCATTATTACAGGTAAGTTTGGTACGCTCACTATTAATGAAAAAGGTGAATATCAGTATCAAATTAATAGTAATACATCAACTTGGACAGAGTTGCCATATGGTAAAGTAGAGTCATTTAACTACTATGTTAAAGATGCGCAGGGCAATGTTCGTGTCGAAAACTTAAATTTTGAAATAAGTTTAAATAATGCTGAGGACTTAAATGCAACAGTAGCATTAGAAATGTCAAATGTCATTGAACCTGTTTCTCAGCAAATTTTCTCTGGTTTAAAAGGTGAGATTAAAGAAACTATCATTATTCAAGAAGGTTTTGCATCTGAATCAGTGAACTTATTCTTTAATACCACATATAAGTTAACAGAAGGTCGAAAAATAACTTATGAAATTCAAAAACTTGGTTCTAATGAAGTAGTTAAGGGAGTTATAGAAGGAGCTGAAAATGGTCAGTATGCTAATGAAATTGGTATTCCTAATCTAAGTTCTGGGCAATATAGTTTTACTGCTAAATTGGAAGGTTTCCCTTTGGGAGCTAGTTTTACAAGCTCTATTATTGAATACCAAAAAATAGATTTGGATAATTTTGTTCTCGAGGGAGCAAAAGCAAAAGGTAGCCTAGATAATTATTCAAGTTTCGTAAATGCCGAATCCTATACAGTAAATGGTAAAACAGTGTCACCATTAGCTGGATCGAATAGTATTTCGGTTCAAGGTAAATATGGGACATTGGTTATCTTTAAAGACGGGTCATATGAATATATAGCATCTGGTACAGGATATGGACTTGAAGAGTTCGATTATGTTGTTAAGCCTATTGTAGGTGCTTCCGATAAAGGGGCTTTAACTATTGAAGTACCTCCTAGCATCACATTAAATCATTATAGCGGTTCAGATTATAATGACATTATCAATGGTACAGCTAATAACGATTTTATCGACTCAAATGCTGGTGATGATACGATTAATGGCGGTGCTGGAAATGATACGATTAATGGTGGTGCTGGTAATGACACCATTACAGGTGGAGAAGGAATAGATACGGTAGTATTTGATCTTCTTTCACAATTATCTGACGATGGTGGTAATGGATTTGACGTCTGGACTGACTTTACAGTAGGTCAGGATACTGGTGATATTATTGATGTCAGCAAATTGTTAAATGGCTTACAAGACGAAGATAATATTTCAGAATATATCTCTATTGCTGTTAAAGGTGATGATGTTGTTTTATCTATCGATAGAGATGGAGCAGCTTCAAATTACGGTAAAGCCGACTTGTTGAATTTACAAGGCAAAGCTAAAGACTCAAATTTCTTAGAGACGAAAGATGGAGTTCTGGTCCTCAAGTCAGAAGATGACATCTTGAAGCAACTTCTTGTTAATAACCAAATCGTTTTCTAATTAAATCTTAGAAAATTGAAAAATAAAAATCCCTGACTTCGGTTGGGGATTTTTTATACGTACAGATTTTAAAAAACCTGTCTAAACATTTAGTTTATTGAGTTAGAACCCTGAATTTGGTAAAAAGCTCCTAATTCATGTGATGTATTGAGAGAATTGTGGCGCTTTATAATATTTATAATCAAGTAACAGGGGCTTTTGTCACAAATGGTTCGACAAAACAGCCTATTATTGTTGAGTTAAATGTTGATAAAGCAAACGTTAGAAACACCTTTAAAGATGAACAAGATTTAATTGTTTCACTGAATACAGGTGAAGAAATTATCATCAAAAACTTCTTTGATGATAAAGGTATCAATAAACTTGTTATACAAGAAAGTAATGGTCATTATTCTGAAATTTTTCCTTCAGAATTGAACAATCAAGGTTTATTTGAAGTTGTTAATTACGCCAAAATCGAGAATTTCGCAGATTATTTATATCAAGCATCCGTTGCAACAAGTGGAATGGATTGGGTTGATGCCGCGATAGCTGTGGGTGCTGCTGGACTAACTGCAGGAATTCTTTACGAGAATGAAAAAGACTCGCAAAAAAATGATGATCAACCAATACAAGAATCGCCAGGATTGCTAAATTTTGAGCAAGTTCCATTGATAGATGATGAGTCGAAAAATACAGAAATTTTCAACCTTTTAAATGATTTAGAACTAGAAAATCTAAATACTGTTGAAACTTGGGATAACTTCCAAGTAGGTACAGTGGGTGTTGATCCAGAAGCAGATATTATCGATGTGAGTAAGTTGTTATCAGATGATGCGACATCAGAAAATATACAAGACTATATTCAAGTTAATTATGATGAAGCAACGCAAACTGCAATTATTTCAATAGATCGAGATGGTGCATCATCATCTCAATACGACATGGCAGAATATTTAACGCTGGCTGATCTTGAAAAATCTGTGACTTTAGATGAGCTGTTGCAAAATAATCAAATCGTTTTCTAATTTCTATTTCTGACGTTAAACGAAAAAATCCCAAACTTAGGTTTGGGATTTTTTATGTAAAAACCATAAAATTTAATGTTAAAACTTTATGAAAAATAGTGCTTAGGTTAAGATGAGCCATCTTTTATAAAAGCACTTATGAAAACCTATGCAACCATTTGTTCTATACAATTCAGAGCAACGTAAAAAAGTTGAATTTGTTCCACGTAAAGAAGGACATATCGACATGTATGTGTGTGGTATGACAGTTTACGATTACTGTCATATTGGTCATGCTCGCGTAATGGTTGCATTTGACTACATTATTCGCTTTTTACGTAGCCAAGGTTGGAACGTAAAATACGTTCGTAATATTACAGATATCGACGACAAAATTATTAAACGTGCCAATGAAAATGGTGAAAGCATTACCGCTTTAACAGACCGTTTCATTAAAGCAATGAACGAAGATGCTGAAAATTTAGGATGCTTACATCCAGATGAAGCACCACGTGCGACAGAATATATTGATCAAATGCAAAATATGATTGGTACGCTTGTCAATAAAGGCACAGCTTATCCATCTGCAAATGGTGATGTTTATTTTGAAGTTGAAAAATTTGCAAAATATGGACGCCTTTCAGGTCGTAAACTTGAAGATATGCAAGCAGGTGCATCTGAACGTGTAGATGTTGAAGTTGAGAAAAAACATCCATTCGATTTTGTACTTTGGAAACATGCGAAAGAAAATGAACCTTCATGGGCTTCACCGTGGGGGAATGGTCGTCCGGGTTGGCATATTGAGTGTTCAGCAATGTCGACTTGCTGCTTAGGAAATCATTTTGACATTCATGGCGGTGGTTCAGACTTAACATTCCCGCATCATGAAAACGAAATTGCACAATCAGAAGCTGCAACAGATGAACAATATGTAAACTATTGGATGCATGTTGGTTTTATTAATGTTGATGGTGAGAAAATGTCTAAATCATTAGGCAACTTCTTTACTATTCGTGATGTGATGGATAAGTTCCATCCTGAAGTGATTCGCTATTTCATTGTATCTTCGCACTATCGTAGCCCTGTAAATTTCTCAGATGCGGCTTTAAAAGAAGCGAAAAATACATTGTCACGCTTCTATCATTCATTCAAAGCATACCAACAAACTTATGGTACAGAAGTTGTTGTTGCTTATGATGAAACATTGGTAGAGCGCTTTAATGTAGCAATGCGTGATGACTTCAATACATCTGAAGCAATTGCAGTTTTGTTTGAAATTAACAAAGCATTAAATACGTCAGTTAAAGATGAAAACGCAGAGCAGGCAGCTGTTTACTATGCAACTTTACGTTATTTAACCAATGTTTTAGGTTTGGTTCAGCATAATGTAGATGACTTTTTAAAGTCAGATATTGGTCAAGAAGCTTTAGGTTTAAGTGCTGAACAAATTGAAGATTTAATTCAGCAACGTGTTGATGCTAAAAAGGCAAAAGAATTTGCTCGCGCAGATGAAATTCGTCAATCTTTACTCGATCAAGGTGTTGTTTTAGAAGATACGCGTCAAGGTACAATTTGGCGTCGTGCTGATTAATTAATCAAACAGAGTTGTAGAGAGTTGACATCAGCATAAAACTCTCTATAATTCACCTCATTGCGGGAATAGCTCAGTTGGTAGAGCATAACCTTGCCAAGGTTGGGGTCGGGAGTTCGAGTCTCCTTTCCCGCTCCAGAATACGAAAAAGCCTTTATCGAAAGATAAAGGCTTTTTTTATGGCGAAATAAAAGTAAATTGAGTCTGTAAATTTAAGTTTTCTTATACATTTAGAAACGTTGCCGTTGAATAGATATGCTAAAATTGCGAAAATTAAGCATAAATACATATGAATGGCTCTTATTGGGCAAGGTCTTAAAAGTTGAATTCAGAAAACATGCCAAATCAAATTGATTTTCAAAGTGTTGCTTTAGAAACTTTAAAAATAGAAAAGCACGCTTTACAAGTTCTTGCTTCTCAAATTGATGAGCGTTTTACTCAAGCTTGTGAAATTATTTTGCAGTGCAAAGGTCGCTTAGTTGTGACAGGTATGGGTAAATCGGGTCATATTGGTCGCAAAATGGCTGCAACTTTTGCCTCAACAGGAACACCATCATTCTTTATGCATCCAGGTGAGGCAGGGCATGGCGATTTAGGCATGCTGGTTCGTGGAGATGTACTTATTGCAATTTCTAACTCTGGTAAGAGTGATGAAATTATGATGTTAGTGCCTTTAGTTAAACATCTTGGTATACCTTTAATTACGATTAGTGGCGACAATAAAGGTCCGATGCCGCAAAATGCAGATGTTGCACTTACATTAGGTAATATTCAAGAAGCGTGCCCACTGGGTTTAGCACCTACATCAAGCACAACAGCAACCTTGGCTTTAGGTGATGCTTTAGCAGTAGCTTTACTTGAAGCACGTGGTTTTACAGCAGATGATTTTGCACGATCGCATCCTGCAGGTGCATTAGGCAAGCGTTTACTTTTAGATGTAAAGCATTTAATGCATACAGGTGATGAGTTACCAAAAGTATCGCCAGATACGCCAATGAATAAAGTCTTATATGAAATTTCAAGCAAGCGTCTTGGTTTGACAACAATTGTCGATGAAAACGATGCTTTACTTGGTATTTTTACTGATGGTGATTTACGTCGACTTATTGATAAACAACAAGGTTTTGATGTTCATTTGAAAGTATCTGAAGTCATGACAAAAAATCCAATCACAATTGGGCAAAATTCTCGTGCTGTCATTGCTTTAGATAAAATGAATGAAAATAAAATCAATCAATTTGTTGTGGTAGACATAGACAACAAAGTAATTGGTGTAATTGGAATGCATGATTTAATTCAAGCTGGGGTAAAATAAATAATGGCATCATATGTTTTATTAGAACAGGCGCGTCATATTCAGGCTTTAGTTCTAGATGTTGATGGTATTTTAAGTGATGGCTTTGTAACACTTACCAATACTGGTGATGAAATTAAATCTTTTGATATTCGTGATGGTTTAGGCATGAAGCTTGTGCAGCAAGCGGGTGTCAAAGTTATTATTATCACAGGTCGAAAAAGTAATATTGTAGAAACACGTATGTCTGCATTAGGCGTAGATTTAGTATTTCAAGGTCGTGAAGACAAAGGTGTTGCACTGAAAGAAGCATGTGCACAATTTAATCTTAAACCTGAAGATTGTTTATACATGGGCGATGATTGGCCTGATTTATCTGCATTTGCAATTGCAGGAATGAAAGTGACTGTGCCAAATGGACATGTTGAAGTACGTCGTCGTGCAGACTTGGTTACTCAGGCAATGGGTGGTCGAGGTGCTGTTCGTGAGGTTTGCGATATGATCTTGTTATCGAAAGGCGTATACGAAGAGTTACTTGAAAAATACGTAACTGCTCCACAATAATGTTATATACATTCAAAAGCTTGAGTTGAAATCACACTTATGGATACAAAAAAGTTATATGTCACAGCTTTAATTATTGTAGCTATAAGTAGTGGCTATTATTATTTTGGCGGAAAAAGTAAGAAGTTAGAAGTCGATTCTTCTAGAAGTATGACCTATTCTGCTGAAGTAATTAATTTGACACAAACCGATGAAAAGGGCTTGGTATCTTTAAAGGCACAAGCAGATCGTCTGGAACAGGATATGCAAAAGCAGACCTCTCGTTTAGATAACTTACATGCTTATACTTTTCAAAATTCGAGACCCGATGGAACTTTCTATGCAAAAGTAGCAAATGCATATGATGACAATGCAAAAGTGATTATGTCTGATGAGGTTGTTGCTACACGGTTGTTAGAAAATGGCGAAAAAATGGTGTTTAAGACGACCGAGCTAACGGGCTATCCGAAAACACGAGAGTTGCAAACAGATAAGCAAATTACCGTTGAATCTCCACAAGCTAACTTCATGAGCCGTGGAATGAAAGCAAACTTTAACAACGGACAATACGAATTCTTTAATATTCGAGGCATCTATGAACGATAATTCTAAGATTAATACATTAAAATTTTTAGCTAGAAAATCGGTATTGGTTGCTAGTTTAGCTGTTGTATTTTCAAGTGCTGTATATGCATTACCATCAGATCGTCAAAAACCACTTTCATTGCTTGCAGATAGAGCAACGTTTAATGAAAAAACAGGTGTTACGACTTATTCAGGTAATGTCATTATTGAGCAAGGAACAATGAAGCTTCAAGCAAGCTCAATTGTTGCAAATCTCGATGCGAATAAACAAATTAGTGTTATTACTGCAAATGGTAGCCCTGCAAAATTTCAGCAACAGCTTGATACTGCAAAAGGTCTAGCAAAGGGGCAGGCACAAAAAATTGTGTATAACGCACAAACAGGAATCATCACGCTTACAGGTAATGCACTGTTAGAACAAGATGGTTCAAGTATTCGTGGTGCAACATTAAGATACAGCATGAATAAAGGCGATGTTGAAGCGATTGGTACTCCAAATAGTTCTGGTTCAGATGGCCGTGTGAAAATTGTGATTCCACCAACAAGCTCTAAGTCTTTCCCAGGAGCACGTGATTAATGGATCAACAGCAAAAACCACAAACTTTATGCATTAAGCATTTAGCGAAAAACTACAATAAACGTTGGGTAGTAAAAGACGTATCTTTTACCATGCAAAGTGGTGAAATTGTAGGTTTACTTGGGCCAAATGGTGCAGGTAAAACTACAAGTTTCTATATGGTTGTTGGTCTTGTGCGTATGGATAAAGGCGAAATTCATTTAGATGATTTGGATTTATCCGATTTAGCCATGCACGAGCGTGCGCAAAAAGGTATTGGTTATTTACCGCAAGAAGCGTCTATTTTTAGAAAGCTGACAATTGCCGACAATATCATGGCAATTCTTGAGACTCGTAAAGATTTAAACAAAGAACAACGTAAAAAACGCTTAGCTGAATTATTGGCAGATTTTAAAATTACGCATATTAAAGATTCATTGGGTATGAGTGTGTCTGGTGGTGAGCGACGTCGTGCAGAGATTGCACGTGCTTTAGCGGCTGATCCTAAGTTCATGCTACTTGATGAACCTTTTGCAGGTGTAGACCCAATTTCAGTAGGTGATATTAAAGATATTATTAGTACGCTTAAAAACCGTGGTATAGGTGTACTTATTACAGACCATAATGTCCGTGAAACATTGGCAATTTGTGAAAGAGCTTACATAGTGAGCGAAGGTTCAGTCATTGCAGAAGGCTCTCCTGAAGATGTTTTAGCCAATGAAACTGTGCGCCAAGTTTATTTGGGCGATGACTTTAAGGTATAGAGTTATTCATTTCATGCAAATATCTAACGTGAATATTTGCATGAAATGTAAATTGATAAATTTAATAACAAAACTATGCGAAATAAAATATTTTTCAACTAAATCCTATTAAAATACTTTACATTATATGAAGCCGCTCATTAGCTCTGGTTTGAATAATGGTAAATGCAAAATTAAATAAATTTAGTTTTTTGAAAGGTTTCGGATCCTTTATTATTGTTGTTCATGGCAGTGGAAGTGTTCAAGCGCAAAATATAGATTTACAAGAGTCATTTAATTCCACTAAGCAATCTTTTAAAAATATCATAATTCCCAAAAGTAAGACTGAGTTTAATCAGGTCAATATCAATGAACTAAGTCAATTCCAAGTTCATACGGCTAACTCGAATGTATTACCTATTATTACAGCTAGTGATACCAAGTCGAAAGATTTAAGTCGAGTAAGTGTATTTCAAAGTAATCAGGTTCCAAGAAACTTTAATCATACTGTTGCAATGGCTTTACAGCGAAGCCCTGCAATAACAGAAGCGTTGGCTAAGTTGTCTGGTGAAAGTTCTAAAATTGATGTGGCGCGAGCGGGATACTATCCACAAATTTCAGGTGGTTTATCTACAGAAGATTATACAAATAAGCAGGGCTATGGGCAGGTTTGGTCAATTGATGCCAAACAAATGGTTTTTGACTTTGGGAAAGTTAAAAGTGATGTGAATGTTGCTGAAGCCAAACTTAGCGTAGCTCAAGCAGATGCTTTAATTAAAATTGATGAAGTTGCATACGATACAGCAATTGCTTTAACTAATTTAAAGCGCTATCAAAGTTTAGCCGAAATTGCCAAACAGCAATTAAAGGGTTTGTCGAGCATTGCTGAAATTACGAAGTTACGTGCAGCAGCGGGTATCAGCACTCAAGCCGATCCTGTTCAGGCACAAACTTATTTGCAACAAGCAGAATCAACATTAATTAATCAACAGAATCAGCTTCAGCAATATGAACAAACACTTCGTACATTAATTGGCACAGATCCAGCCTTAATCACGTTCTCTATCCCACAAAATATTGTTGTAGATTCAAAGTTATTTGATGAACCGAAATATAATCGAATTCCAAAATTAATGGCAGCTCAATCTGCTGTTTCGCTTGCAAGTTTGGAAAAGCAGCAAACTAAGCTAAGTAGTTATCCAACGCTCAGTTTAAGAGGCTCATTAAGCCAAGCCATGAATGGAAAAAATCCAAGTAATAATGAAGAAAATGGCTCAGATAGCTTAATTAAATTAGAAGTAAGCAGTAATTTTTTCCAAGGTGGTGCAATTACCGCACGTAATAAAGCTGCTGCATTTTCAGAACAAGCTGCTAAAGCGCAAGTCAGTGCTGCATATTTAGAAGTTCAAGATGAGCTTTCTAGACTCCGTGAAGAAGTAAAAAATAAAGAAAAGTTATTGGCAATATTAGTTGCACGTAAACAAACGACGGTGCGCACTCGAGAGCTGTATCAGGAACAATATAAATTGGGCACACGTTCGGCTGTAGATTTACTCAATGCGGAACAGGCTATTCATAGTGCGGCTCAAGAAATAGAAAATGCTCGCTACGATATTTATGGTGCCATCATTAAATATTTATCCGTAACAGGTAAATCATATGATGTTTACCAACTTAATAATACGTCAATTCAAGGGTTTACGATTAAGCCATGAGTACATCAATTAATTATCAGCCGTGGCTTCAAGCTGTTTTATCTATTGCGAAGCATTACAGAATTGAACCATCAGAAGAGCGTATTCGTTTACAACTTGACTGGAATACCAATCAAACTGTAGATGATGTATTGGCAGTTATGACACGCCAAATTGGTTTAAGTATTCGTAAGTCAGCGTTTAGTAAAGATTTATTAAATCCTTGGCGTTTGCCTATTCTTGTTGAAATGAATGATGGGCAAGTCGGTGTAATTGATAAAATTGATGCTGAAGGGAATGTAAATATTCAATTTAGTGGAGATGGTGGCTTGTCTCAAACATCCACAATAGATGTTTTAGAACAGCATATTGGCAATATTTACATATTACGTCCTGAAAAGTCTGTACCAGATGCGCGTATTGATGAATATATCAAGCCTTATGAAGAAAGCTGGTTTTGGTCAATTGTTCTACGAGATTGGAAGCGTTATACCGATATTATGTTGGCTTCATTATTGGCGAACATTTTAGCTTTAGCGACCATTTTATTCTCTATGAATGTGTATGACCGTGTGATTCCTGCACAGTCTGTATCTACATTGTGGGTACTTGCAAGTGGTGTTTTGCTGGCTTCAATTTTTGAATTTGTATTACGCATGGCACGTATTTACCTGTCAGATATTATTGGTAAACGTGCAGATTTACGTATTTCAGATCGAGTATTTGGTCATGCTTTACGCATAAAAAATAAAGAAAGATCAAAGTCGACAGGAACATTTATTTCACAAATTCGTGAATTAGAAGGTGTTCGAGATTTAGTGACAAGTACAACAATTTCAGCAATTGCAGATTTACCATTCTTTATTTTATTCCTAGCAATTTTCTGGATTATTGGTGGAAATTTATTTTGGGTCATGTTGCTCATTGTACCTTTAATGCTAATTCCTGGATTCTTAGCTCAAAAACCTCTCGCAAAGCTTGCCAATGAAGGTATTAGAGAAAGCTCCATTCGTAATGCAATGTTAGTAGAAGCGGTGCAAGGTATTGAAGATATCAAGCTTTTACGTGCCGAAACTCGATTTCAAAACCAATGGAATCACATGAATGAAGCATCTGCTGAAATTTCAATGCGCCAACGTAAAATCGTTGGATTCATGAATACATGGACGCAAAAAATTCAAGGTTTGGCATTTGCAATTGTGGTGCTTGTTGGTGCTTTTGCTGTCATGGAAGGTGAAATGACCACAGGTGCATTGGTTGCATGTTCAATTTTGTCATCTCGTATGCTTGCACCCATTTCACAATTAGCAGGTGTTTTAGGGCGCTGGCAACAAGCGAAGGCGGCTAAAAAAGGTTTAGATGAGTTAATGAGAAAGCCTGTAGATCAGCCAGATCATGCACATTTAATTCATAAACCTGCAATTCATGGCGATTACGAATTTTCAGGAGTGATTTTTCAATATGGAGAAGATGACCCTAAACCAAGTTTAATTGTGCCTAAACTCAATATTAAAGCAGGCGAAAAAATTGCGATTTTAGGTCGTAATGGCGCAGGTAAATCTACGTTATTGCAATTACTTTCAGGTATGCAAACACCCGTTCAAGGTAAAATTAAACTTGATGGTGTCGATATGTCGCTGATTGATCCTTCAGACGTACGTCGAGATATGGCACTTTTGAATCAAGGATCAAGCTTATTCTTTGGTACGGTTCGCGAAAATATTACGCTTGGTGCACCATTAGCAAGTGATGATGAAGTTCTAAAATCATTGCAAATGACAGGTGCAATTAATTTTGTACAAGATAAAAAAGAAGGCTTAGATCATCTTATTTTAGAAGGTGGAATTGGTTTTTCTGGTGGGCAACGTCAAGCTTTACTTTTATCGCGCTTGCTTATTCGTAAGCCGAATATTCTACTTTTAGATGAACCAACTGCGGCTATTGATGATGTGACTGAAAAGCAATTTATTGATCATTTGAAACAACAACTTGATCATAAAACTTTAGTAATTGCGACACATCGTAGAGCTGTTTTAGAGTTGGTCGATCGAATTATTGTAATGAACGATGGCAAAATTGTGATGGATGGTCCACGTGATCAAATCTTGAATCAAACACAGCCAAAATCTCGTGTTCAACAGCAACAAGTTCAAGCTGGAGTTCAGTCATGAGTGAGAAAAAGATTAATCTAAAAAGTAATATGACTGTAACTGAACTTGAGCCGCCATTACCAAGCGCAAGTAAGCTGATTTGGATTGTTTGTGTTGGGCTTTTAGTTTTACTTGTATGGGCTTGGTTTTTTAAGCTTGAAGAAGTTTCAACAGGCACAGGTAAAGTTGTACCAACATCTAAAGAGCAAATTGTACAGTCTTTAGATGGTGGTATTTTGACTAAAATTCATGTGAAAGAAGGTCAAATTGTAAATAGAGGTCAAACACTTGCACAATTAGACCCAACACGATTTGAATCGAATGTGGGTGAGACGGCTTCATTGCTCATGTCATCTAAAGCTACAGCCGCTCGTTTACGTGCAGAAGTGAGTGGTACGCCATTGTCATTTCCTGCTGAGGTCTTGAAAGAGACAAAATTAGTAGCTGAAGAAACAGCGCTTTATAATTCAAGACGTGCAAATTTAGAAGAATCATTGGCGGGTTTACAGCAAGCTTTAAGTTTGGTGAAGCAAGAATTAAGCATGACTGAGCCATTGGTTGCGAAAGGTGCAGCAAGTGATGTTGAAGTACTTCGTTTAAAGCGTGAAGCGAATGATTTACTTAATCAAATGAACGATATAAAAAATCAATATCATGTGAAAGCTCGAGAAGAATTAGCGAAAGCCAATACAGATATTGAAACGCAGCAACAGGTCGTAAAAGGTAAGTCTGACACATTAAGCCGTACAGTTTTTAAATCGCCTGTACGTGGTATTGTGAAAGAAATTGATGTCATGACGATTGGCGGGGTTATTCCTCAAAATGGTAAAATCATGACCATTGTTCCTTTAGATGATCAGCTGTTGATTGAAGCACGTATATCACCACGAGATATTGCATTTATTCACCCTGGGCAAGAAGCACTGGTTAAGATTACAGCTTATGACTATGCAATTTACGGTGGTTTAGAAGGTAAAGTTGCGGTTATTTCACCAGATACGACACGTGATGAAGTGAAGCAAGATCAGTTTTATTATCGTGTTTATATTCGTACTAATACCGATAAGCTCACCAATAAAGAAGGTAAGCAATTTAGTATTACCCCAGGTATGGTAGCAACAGTTGATATTAAAACGGGCTCGAAAACTGTGCTTGAATATTTGGTGAAACCATTTAATAAAGCAAGTGAAGCTTTACGTGAACGTTAAACTAGCTTGAAGTAAAAACCTCTTTTCGAAGAGGTTTTTTTATTGCTAAATTTAGCATTAAAACACGTTATAATTAGTCAATTGCTTATGTTTTGTTGTTTATGCCATTTACCATTGCTGAATCTGTACAGTTTGAAGAAGATATAAAGAAAAGCCGTTTTCAGGCGATTGCTGTGCCTGTTGAAAATGAACAAGCAGTTAAAGATTTTTTAGAAGCCAATAAAGATCACACCACAACACATCAATGTTGGGCGTGGAAAATTGGACATGATGTACGTTTTAACGATGATGGCGAGCCTTCAGGCACAGCAGGGCGTCCAATACTTGCAACTATTGAGGGCAATGAGCTTACAAATGTACTTGTATTGGTGAATCGTTGGTATGGCGGTGTAAAGCTAGGTACAGGTGGATTAGTACGTGCTTATGGTGGCTGTGCAGGGCAATGCTTATTGCTTGCCGAAAAAATAGAACTTATTAAAAAGCAAAAAATCTATTTTGAATGCTTATTCAATGAATGGTCAATTTTGCAATATGAACTAAAACAAAACGAAATTGAATATCAAGAAAGTTATACCGCTGAAGGCGTTCAGGTAAATGCGCTTGCACAAGTTCATCAAATTGAACATTTAGCCAATAAAATTCAAGATTTAACCCGAGGGCGTGAACAACTCAAAATTATTGAGGAGCCTAATAATGACTGATGTCGATCCATTATTAAAATATCGTGAACAGCATAAACATCGTTTAAATTACATGCCTTGGTTATATTGGTCACTTAAGCCGAAAAATCGTGTTTGGGCAGAACAGTGGCAAAAAGAATACCAAGAGTATTTGATGTCTATGGAAACGGTTGAAATAGGTGAAAACTGTTTTATTTCACCATTGGCTCATATTTTTGCAGAACCTGGCCGTAAAATTATTATTGGCGATAATACTTTTATTGCTGCCGATTGTACTTTGCACGGACCTTTAGAAATCGGTAATGAAGTTGCAATTAATCATCACTGTATTTTAGATGGTGGCAGAGTAGGTATCAAATTGCATGATCAAGTTCGAATTGCGGCTTATTGTCATTTATATGCCTTCGATCATGGTATGGAATTAGATACGCCAATTTATCAACAACCTGTACGTTCACAAGGCATCGAAATTGGTAAAGATGTTTGGTTAGGTGCACATGTTGGTGTTAAAGATGGGGTGAAAATTGCCAATCATGCTGTAGTTGGTATGAACAGTATGGTGACAAAAAATGTCGAAGAAAATGAAATTGTCGCAGGAAATCCTGCAAAGTTAATACGTTATAGAAAATAAAGGATAATGTTTTAACTTACATATTTTGATGAAAACTATAATAAAGATGTGCTAATTTAAAAATAACAACAATGAATTAAAAATGTGGGATAAAAGGAGGGCTTTATGAAACGTGTAGTAGCTTGTATTGATTCATCCCCTTGTATTAATGCACTCGCAGAAGCGGCTGCTTGGATTGCAAAGAAAACCAACCGTGAGTTGGTGCTTTTGCAAGTTCTAGATTATTACCCAGCAAGTTATCATTTGGGGGAAATTAGTGGTGTAATTGGCTTTGAAAGTAATGCAATGCTGTTAAAAGAGCTTGCGGAACTTGAGCAAAAACAAAGTGAATTGGCACTCGATTATAGTAATAATTTACTCAATCATATTTCTGAATTAATTCAAGAAAAACACGGAATAGTCCCTACACGTATTCAAGAAAAAGGCGACTTTTTAGAACAAAGTTTAAGTGTTCTTCATGAAGATGATATTGCACTTATTGGACGTTTGGGCGAGCGCTCTGCCGAACGTAAAAAACCAATGGGTAGTAATGTTGAAAACTTCATTCGTGGTGCAAATTGTACGGTAATGACCGTAGGTGAAACCTTCAAGCCACCAACGCGTTTCATTTTTGCATATGAATATTCACCAACTTGCGTGAAAATGATGCATCGAATTGCGCAAAGTGATTTGCTTCGAATATTACAATGTCACTTACTGTATGTAGGGGATCATCCTGAGGTGCTCAAAGACCCTGAACAGTTCTTGAAGCAAGCAGGTTTAGATGTAGTTACAGAATATAGATATGGCGATGTTTCAGAGAATATTTTGGGATATCAAAAAGAGCATGGCATTCAGCTCATTTTATTGGGCGCATTTAGTCACAGTAAAATTAAGCAATTCTTTTTAGGTAGTATTACCACAGCCATTTTTAGAAACTCAACTGTACCATTACTTGTTGTGAAATAAGGCTGAATATATTGTTTAGCTTGATGATTTAAACTGATTTATTTCTATCCATAGTTATCCTCATTTATTGTGGATAACTATATGGATAGTGTGTGTAACTATATAAAAAATAAAAAGTAAAAAACTAAGGTTGTTTTTTGCACTGAGTTAAAAGATTATTTAACAATTGCCAAAGCAAAGCCATCGTGTCCTTTACTACCAATAGTTTGAAGTGCTGTACAAGATAGAATTTTAGGATGATTTTGCATCGCTTTAAACATATCTCGAAGACCAACAATACTTGGTTTTTGATTTTCAGGATTTAAGATTTCACCTGCACGAATTACATTATCTAAGAAAATAATTGTCCCCGAGCGTGAAAGACTTAAGCTTAATTCTAAATATTCAGGGTAACTTTGTTTGTCTGCATCAATGAAAATAAAATCGAAAGGTTCTGTATCTTCAGGTAATGCACGTAAAATATCTGCTGCACGACCACATTTAAGTTCTACAGTTGGCTTAAGTTTCGCATTATCAATATTTTCTTGACCTAAAGCAGCGTGAGTATCACGACCTTCCATTGTTAAAATGTAGCCATCTTCAGGAAGTGCGCGTGCTAACCACATTGTGCTGTAAGCAGCAAAAGTTCCAAGTTCAAGAACGCGTTTGCAGTTATTCATTTGAATTAACATTTGCAAAAGCATGCCTTGGTTTGGCGCAACAGCAAGATGATCTGGAAAACCTTTATCGTCAGTATTTTTTAAAGTCTGAGTCAAAATAGGATCTTCAGGAATTAAATGTGACTCGATATAACTATCAATTTCTGTCCACATTTGTTGCATAGTTCATTTACCTTTGTTGCGTTGCGTGCATTTTATACCTTTATGCTCAGACTGCAATTTTAAAAGATAAAAATAAATTTTAGATGTAAAAAAAAGAGGTCAATTGACCTCTTTTTTTAAGATTTTAATTTAGTAATTACACATAGAAGAACTACGAGATAAATTAGGTCCCCATGTGCGGAAACCTTGAGAATCTATGTGAATTTGACCTGAAGAATATAAGCCTAAGCCCATATTTAAGCTGCTACCGTATTGTGACCAAAATTGGCAAAGTTTGAATTTGGTGTATTCAATATATGCATAATCTTCTGGTTGCGGAGTAGCAGGGCCAATACGAAAATCAATTGCAGAGTTAAATAAATGACGAGATGAACTTGCACCACCAGCGCATTGATTTAAAGATAAATCGCGATAAACCGAAGTTACGGTGAAGTCTGTAAGCACTTTAGAGGCAATAAGATATTTAAATATTTTTAAAGTAGGAACTTGGTTTGCCCACAATTCACGACTTGGCACCATGTATTCAGAGCGACCACATTTTTGCCAATCTCGTGCTGTACGTAATAATTCATAGCTTGGAATAATATTTCCTACGCCATTTTTTTCTAAGAATATTTCATAATCACGTATTTGTTTTAAATTATCACTTACGGCAGTCCAAGAGTTATACGCATAAGGAATAACTTTAGGCGGAATCTTGCGATCAAAAGTAACATTTTCATGAGGGATAAAAATTCTTTTACCCGGATGAGAACCTGAACCTTGATTAGGATTAGACGAACATCCAACCATAACAAGTGGAATAAAACTAAACGAAAGCAATGCTTTCAAAAAATGCTTCATTATTTAAATCAGAAGTTTATTAAAATCAGAAACATCATAATCTAAAAAATGATAATTAATGAGAAAATATTGAAATGAAATGTGTCTTTTATGGATAAAAAAAGATCAGCATTTGCTGATCTTTTTTTTTAAACTTATTTTTCAAGATATTGTAATTTATCTTCTTTACCGTTCCAATCTTCACGGTCGGCAGGTTGATCACCAATTTGCGTGATATTTGGCCATGTTTGAGAAAGCTCTGCATTTAGCTCAATAAACACTTCTTGACCTGCTGGTAACTCATCTTCAGAGAAAATTGCATTTGCAGGGCACTCTGGTTCACATAGCGCACAGTCAATACATTCATCTGGATTGATAACAAGGAAGTTTGGACCTTCGTAGAAACAATCAACAGGACAAACTTCAACGCAGTCTTGATACTTACATTTAATACAATTTTCTGTGACAACAAATGTCATGGCGACGGCTACCTAAAAAATTTGGTCTAATAACTAATGATGTATTTTAGGCAAAAACACATCAAACAAACAATTCCTTTTATTGATATTTATTATTTAAATCTATGAAAAGGGGAAATGATATGATTTTTCTTGATAAATGATAATTAATATCACTTAGCGATATCGATTTGTATGACGAATAAAGTGCAATATCGCGAAGTGAATTTAAAAAATTAACTATTTTTAAGCTGTTGAGAGCCAATCCAATGTTTTGAAAATTGATAAGCAGCTCGACCTGAACGTTGTCCACGTGCTTGGCACCATCTGAGCGCTTCTGCGCGTGCTTCTGTATTAAGTTCCATGTTGGCTTTATTTAAATAGCTTTCTACAATTTCTAAATAAAGATTTTGATCCATTGGATAGAAAGAAAGCCATAAACCAAAACGGTCAGATAGAGAAATTTTTTCTTCAATTGCTTCTTGAGGATGCAATTCTTTATGTTGAGGAACATCTGCTCGCATGATAGGCGTGTTCTCATGCATAAATTCAGGTAATAGATGACGACGGTTACTGGTCGCATAAATAATAAAATTACCTGAACCCGATTGTAATGAGCCATCTAATACGCTTTTTAAACTACGATAATTTTCATCTTCTGCATTAAAAGCAAGGTCATCACAATAAACAATAAATTTTTCAGGTCGATCTTTAATAATGTCCTGAATTAAAGGTAAGTCTGATAAATCATCACGTTCAATTTCAATCAGTCTTAAACCTTGAGATTCATATTCTGTAAGTAGGGCACGCACAATAGATGATTTTCCTGTACCGCGAGAGCCAGTTAAAAGAACATCATTTGCAGGTAAGCCTTTTAAGAACTGCAAAGTGTTTTGAATGACTTTTTCTTTTTGACGTTCAATACCTTTTAAATCATCTAAATATATTTTTTTGGCTTGAGTAATTGGCTTTAACTGTTTGTTTTGCCATTTGTAAGCAGCAGCCGAAAAGTCAGGACTTTTTTGAAGCTCAGGTAAAGATTGTTGTACTTGTTGAAGTACAGTGGTCATTAAATTAAGAATATTTTCAGGTAAATCAATTAGTGCCATGATTTTTCAGCTTATATTTCCAAACAGAAGAGGCGAGATGTTGCTTAAAAGAATGTATACCAAACGATAATACATTGCCAACTAAAACACGTTTTAGTCATTGAACTATTTAAAGAAGTTCTGCATAGTGAAAATGTAAAAGATAAAAATGACAGCAGAGGAACATAATGTTGTTCAAAGATTTTGGAAATAGCATGAATCCGCATCAATCTAAACGGATTAAAACATTAAAAAAAGAGATAGAACATGCTGAATCTTATGAGGAATGGAAGCATTTAGCACTCAAAATAGACGAAGAAACAGGTGCGCAAAGTTGGAAGTATGACAATTCATCTCCGTATTTCGATGCTGCCATTATTGCGCATCGTTTAACGTTGTTACGTCGCTATAGAACGCAAAATCGTATCCCAGATTTAATGCATATATTACGTGAAGGCTTAACGTACGATATTGCCAATATTGCACATCCAATGTTGTTTACTGCAACGTTGGTTGGCACAAAAAAAATAATTGAAGACTATGTTTCAGAAGTCAGTAACAGTTTGGCTTTTGTAGCATCTGAAGAATGCCAGAGTATTCCTCACGAAGAAAAAATCACATTTTTCCAATCTTGCCAAAAAGCCTATGGTCAACCTGCTTTAATGTTTTCTGGTGGTGCAACATTAGGTTTGTTTCATACAGGTGTATGTAAAGCGCTATTAGAGCAAGATTTAATGCCAAAAGTCATGTCAGGTTCGAGTGCTGGTGCAATTATGACTGCGATGCTTGGCGTTTCTAAACCTTCAGAAATGCAACAAATTTTGAATGGTGATAGTTTCTTTAACGAAGCTTTTAAATTTAGAGATTGGCGTGAAATTATTAAAGGCAATGGTGGTATTGCAGATGTTAAGTTCCTCAAACAATTTTTAAAGAAAAATTTAGGTGATTTAACATTTGCAGAAGCTTATGCCCAATCTGGCTTGCACATTAATGTTGCTGTAGCACCGTATGACGCATCTCAGGATGCACGTATTATGAATACCTATACAGCGCCAGACTTATTGGTTTGGAGTGCGGTATTGGCTTCTTGTGCTGTTCCTGTGCTATTTCCACCTGTACGTTTAACCAGTAAGCGCCTTGATGGTAAATATACACCGTATATGGCAACAACAACTTGGGTAGATGGAAGTGTGCGTAGTGATTTCCCACAAGAGAAAATGGCACGCTTATATAATTTAAATTACACCATTGCAAGTCAGGTGAATCCGCACGTTGTGCCATTTATGCAAAGTGATGAAGAGCGTTTCCGTAAAGATATGCTCAGTTGGCCTGAACGTATTGTTCGTCGTCAAGGGAAGGTTATTTCAAGAGGTATGATGGACTTTGCTCGTGAGCGTGTGGGAAGTGTTCCTGCGGTTAGACGTTTACTCGATCATGGTTATGGTGTAATAGATCAACGCTACTATGGTGATGTGAATATCGTAGGTCATTTTAATTTGCGACATTATAGTTATATGCTCCAAAACCCTAAAGAGCATTTATTTAAGATGTTGCAACGTGAAGGCGAGCGTGCAACATGGCCAAAAATTTCATCTATTGAAGTTCATGCACGTGTGGGTAAAACCATTCAACACTGTTTAGAGCTACTCACTTATCAGCAAGACAAAGCCCAACATGCAGGTTCAGAATTCATTCAAGTTTAATTTTGAAGATTTATGCTCAAAAAAACTCATTTGTGCATCAAAGCCAAAAAGTTTGGCTTTAGGTCGCCGTGTATTTTATTGGTTTGAAGAGCATCAACAATATTGGTTGAAAACTCAAACATTGAAAAGTGAAAAAGTATTAGAAGATTCATTTCAGCATGAGCTTGAATTTTATTTATCTTTAACGCATCAGCAAGCTAAAAATATTACCTTGCCTTATCAAATCTTGAGCCATTCAGCGGAAATAAATCATTTTAATATCGCCATGCCTTTGTTAGTTTTGCCACATGCAAAATGTCTATTTGTAGAAAGCCCACAAACACTCAGTATTGATCAAATTAAACATAAGATGATTCAGGCACTTTCTGTATTAGAAAACTTGCACAAAGCTGGGTGGCTGCATGCAGATTTAAAAGCAGAACATTTTGTTGAAGATAATTCGTATTCAAAACTTATTGATTTTGAGCAAAGTATAAAAATAGAAGATGTGCAAAATACGAAAGCTTTAAATGCTACTCCACGCTATATGGCACCTGAATTATTCCATGCAGAGGCTAAAAGTATTGAAAGTGATATTTACGCTTTAGGTATTATTTTTTATGAATGGTTAAAACAAGAACGACTTTTTGCAAATAATTATTATGATTGGGCTGTTTTACATTGCCAAAAGTTAGAAATTGAATTGCCAGAAGCATATTTATGCTTCAAATCAACATTAAATGCGATGTTACATAAGCAAAAAAAACTTAGGTTGAGCGATATTTCGGCATTGAAAATAGGCTTAATTACTGAAAATGTATAAGAAAAAACCAAAAAATATGGTTTTGTTTTATATTTAAACAATCGATGTGTTTTTTAATAAAAAGGGCTTGTCATCATCAAGTGATCTCTATAATATACACAGCCATTGGGGACGTGGCGAAATTGGTAGACGCACTGGATTTAGGTTCCAGCGCCGCGAGGCGTGAGAGTTCGAGTCTCTCCGTCCCCACCAATAATTACTAAGTAATATTGGTAATTAGGCAATAGAGGATTGGTGTAATGGTAGCATGACGGTCTCCAAAACCGTTCGTCAAGGTTCGAGTCCTTGATCCTCTGCCAACTTAAAATCTAACACTATGTTAGTACCCTATGATGGGGACGTGGCGAAATTGGTAGACGCACTGGATTTAGGTTCCAGCGCCGCGAGGTGTGAGAGTTCGAGTCTCTCCGTCCCCACCATCAATATTAAAGCAAGGTGTTGTCCTTGCTTTTTTATTGCCTGAAATTTAGTAAATATAGAATTATAAATGAAATAAAATTTTAGGTATAAAAATGCCCATTAAAAAATGGGCACATGAAAATCCGTTTTCACTTTATCGAGTAAGGACTTAAGTTTTACACTAAGCTTTTAAGTGGTCTTCAAACTCCTCACCTAATTGAACTGCAAGGGCATTACCTGCAAGTTCACAAGTCACTAAACCATATTCTTTTTTAAAGCTAAATGTAAAACCACGGTTATCTGTTAAGTTTTTTACTGAATAGCCTAACTTTTCTAACCAAATACGAAATGCAATTAAATTTTTTGCCTTAACAACTTTTTTCACGAGAAAGCTCCTTGTTTATCCCTAAATATAATAATAGGGATAGTTCGAATTTTTTAAAGGATAAAATTAAATAATTTTTAAATATGTAGATTTTTCTTTATATCTAAACCGAAAAATGAAGGATATTTTCTACATATTGAAAAATAAAACATGGAATAAATTATTGAAATTTAATATGAATAATAAATATATTAATTATTTAAGTTGGGGGTATAAAAGTTACTTTGTGTAAAGTGGAAATATTTTGTAAACATTCAATGTGGGGCGTTAGTATTGAAGAATAGTTGGTTGGAATATAAACATAAGAAAGTTGAACTTATGTAAAACAATGAAATTTCTATTAATATTCAACTCAATTTTAGACTTAGATATTTCCCCATGACTGAACAAACAATAGAAGCATACGTAACTCAAACTATTGAAGAAATGCAAAAACAAGGTCAAGTTCCTGTGGCTGTATTTATTGGTCATGAAGACTGGTTAGTATTTTCTGAGCAATCTAAAGTGTCGTATACGCCATTTGGTAGTGCAAGACGTTATCAGCCTGCTTTAGGTGGATTATTGTTGGTGCGTGTTGATGAGATGAATTGTGTGCGTGTCGTTACACAAGCAGAACTTGATGCATTTGCAGCAACACATCAAATTCTATAATTGTTTTTACGTTAGAAATTATCTTTTAACTCACGTAATTTTTGAAACTCGCTGACTGAATTAGCTCTTAAAAAAGGATTTGTTTTAAGTTCTAGTTCAATGGTGCTTGGTAACGTACATTTGTTCAACAGTCTTAAATCTTCAATTTCTTGTGCACGTTGACTTATTTCTAGGTTGTTGGGTTCTACGTGTAACGCAAATTTAGCATTGGAGAGTGTGTATTCGTGTGTGCAATAGACTTTGGTATGTGGAGGTAATGCAGAAAGTCGATTAAGTGAATGATACATTTGCTCAAATGTACCTTCAAATACGCGTCCACAACCCATCGCAAATAAAGTATCACCACAAAATAAGCTATCAATTGCATCTGCAAAAAAGACAATGTGTCCGAGTGTATGACCAGGAACAGCAATAATATCTATTTTCAAGTCGTGAAATTTAAAATGATTTTCATGTGAAAGTGGGTGAGTGATAAAAGGAATTTTACTGAGTTCATCACGCGGGCCATAAACAGGAATGTTTCTAACTGCTAATAATGCAGGAACACCGCCTATATGGTCTTTATGCCAATGTGTTAGCCATATTTGAGAGAGTGTTAATTGATGTTCTGTGCAAAAGCTTTCTACAAGCTTGGCATCAGTAGGATCAACACAAATGATTTCTTGTGACGGTGTGTGTTCAATTAACCATATATAGTTCTGAAGCTGATTTTTAACATCAATAAAATGAACTTTATAGGTCATATGCACTCACCAGAATTGAGAAATATCTTCGCATTAATAGTACCTTTTTAAAGATGGTATGTGTATTAAAAAAATGCGCCATAAAAGGCGCATTTTTATTGAATGCTTAAATTAATATTCCCAAAACATGCGTTGAATTTCTTTTGCATCTTTGGTTTTTGTTAAAGCCAAGGCTGCTAGAATTTTTGCTTTCTGTGGATTTAAGTCATGTGCAACAACCCAACCGTATTTATCATCTGGTTGTTCTGCATTACGTAACACAAAACCATGCGGGACACGTGATGAGCGGATAATTTGTACGCCATCTGCTTGTAATTGATTAAGTGTAGGTACGATGTATTTCGCTACAGAGCCATTACCTGTACCTGCATGAATAATCGCTTTTGCACCTGCTTTTTGATAAGCAAGATAAGCATCTGGCAACATATTTGTTGATCCATAAACTATTTGTACAAGTGGTAGGGCATCGCCTTTAATATTTTCAATATTAAATTCTGAGGCATTATTGAAGCGTTTTGCGACATTACGGAACCAATATGGTTTGCCTTCAACAAGTGTACCTAAAGCACCCCATTGGCTTGTAAATGCATTTGTATGAATGTTAATAGATTTGGTCACATCACGTGCTGCAAAAATACCATCATTCATTAGAATCATTACGCCTTTACCTTTTGCACTATCTGAAGCTGCAAGTGCAACAGCACTATATAAGTTCAGCGGGCCATCTGCTGAAAGCGCTGAAGGTGGGCGCATAGATGCGACAAGCACAATTGGTTTATCTGTTTTAATAACGAGGCTGAGGAAAAAGGCAGTTTCTTCTACAGTGTCTGTACCATGTGTAATGACAACGCCATTCACAGATGGCTTTTTCACTAAGTCATTTACTTGGCGTGCAATGCTTAAAAGTTCTTTGTCTGTAATGCTTTCAGAGGCAATCTGGAGGGCTTGAACACCTGTTACATTGGCTAAATTCTGAATTTGCGGAACAGCATTTAATAAATCATCAACAGGAACTTTGGCAGCTGTATAGGTTGCACTATTGGTTGAACTTGCACCAGCACCTGCAATGGTACCGCCCGTTGCAACAACGACAACATTGTTTTTTGCAAAAGATGAAATTGGAATAAGTAAGCTTAAAGAAAGTGCTAAGGTGGTAAAAGTTTTTTTCATTACATTTCCTTGTTTGTTGTCATTTGTAAAACATCCTGAGCAATTAACTTAACGAAAGAAATCTATTCAGGATATAGTCAAATCTAAATATCAAATTAATAATCATCATTTGAAATGATGAATATTGATATCAAAGGCAATGCAATAAAAAAGCCAAGTGCGAACACTTGGCTTAATCTTTTTTAAATGATGATTAACGCATTTTTGATAAGAAACGACCTAAGCGCGTAATTGCTTCACGTAATTCATTTTCGGCAGGTAAGAACACAACACGGAAATGATCTGGAGTTGGCCAGTTGAAACCTGTACCTTGAACAAGCAGAACTTTTTCAGCTTTCAATAAATCAAGCATAAGTTGTTCGTCATCTTGAATAGGGTAAACATTTGGATCAAGTTTAGGGAAGCAATACATTGCGCCTTCAGGCTTCACACAAGACACGCCTGGAATTTCGTTTAGCATTTCCCATGCAATATTGCGTTGTTCGTATAAACGACCGCCAGGACGAATTAAGTCATTAATGGATTGGTAGCCACCCAACGCTGTTTGAATTGCGTATTGCGCTTGATGGTTTGCACATAAGCGCATAGATGCCAACATATCTAGACCTTCAATGTAGTCTAAAGCACGTGATCTATCGCCTGTAATTGCCATCCAACCAGAGCGGTAGCCTGCAATACGATATGCTTTTGATAGACCATTAAAAGAGACACAAAGTTGATCGCCTGCAAGTGCTGCAACTGAAACGTGTTCAATTCCATCGTAAATAATTTTGTCGTAAATTTCATCTGCGAACAAAATAAGGTCGTGTTTTTTAGCAAGTGCAACAATTTGCTCTAAAACGTGGCGTGGATATACAGAACCTGTTGGGTTGTTTGGGTTAATAATCACAATACCGCGTGTGCTTGGTGTGATTTTACTTTCCATATCTACAATATCAGGATACCAGTGATTTTCTTCATCACATTTATAATGAATTGCTGTACCACCAGATAAGTTGACTGCGGCTGTCCAAAGTGGATAGTCAGGCATAGGAACAAGCATTTCATCGCCATCGTCCAATAAACCTTGCATTGCCATTACAATTAATTCAGAGACACCATTGCCAATATAAACGTCGTTGACATGCATATTTAAAATGCCTTTTTGTTGGTAGTACTGACAAATGGCTTTGCGCGCAGGGAAAATACCTTTTGAATCGGTATAGCCAACTGCATTTGGTAGGTTTAATGCAACATCGTTAATAATTTCTTGCGGTGCTTCAAAACCAAAAGGAGCAGGGTTGCCAATATTTAATTTAATAATTTTGTGACCTGCTTCTTCCATCTCATTGGCCGCTCGTAACACAGGTCCGCGAATGTCGTAGCATACGTGCTCGAGTTTAGATGATTTTTTAATTTCGCGACGGGTTTGTAATGTGTTAGACATTTTGATGTTCTCGGAATGAGTGGTAGTCACTTTTGCATAACGGTATAAATAGCTTTTAAATGTCTCTGTGCTCACTAAATCAAGATGGTGTTCATCTTTCAGTAGGGTCACTATTTTTTCATGCGTAAATCCTGCTTGTTGATATTGTTTGATCACAGGCAATAGATTTTTAAACAGAACGCTTTTCTTTTGAGACATTTTTGTATCCTATACAAGAATGTGATCAAGATTAACACTAATTTTGCTTACAAAAAAGTGATTGTTACTAAATTTGCTTACTTTATTTGGGTTATTTGCTTACTTTTTGCTTTTTAGGATTTTATATCTTTTGTAAAATGTTGAATAAAGACTAGAAATTTAAAGATGAATCACGTAAATATAGGTTTATCCTATTTAAAATAGTTTGTTGGAAAGGTACGTAATCATGGGAAAACTCAATAAAACAGACAGAGAATGGCAAAGAGAGTTATCACCTGAGGAATTTCGTATAACACGTCAAAAAGGCACGGAAGCACCTTTTACGGGTAAATATTGGAATACTAAGCAAGAAGGGACTTATTATTGCCGTTGTTGTGGTGAAGCATTATTTGCTTCAGAAACTAAATTTGATAGTGGTTGTGGTTGGCCTAGCTTTTATAAGCCAATTACGACTTCTGTAATTGAAGAACAAGAAGATACGTCACATGGCATGCTAAGAACAGAAATTCTTTGTCATCATTGTGATGCGCATTTAGGGCATGTTTTTCCAGATGGACCAGAGCCGACAGGACTACGCTATTGCGTAAATTCGGCATCATTAGAATTAAAAACACAAGAAAAAAATGATGAGGATACTTATCCATGACAAATGTTTATCAATTCGATGCTGAGTTGTTAAATGGTCAAAATAAATCTTTTGCTGACTATGAAGGCAAGGTTTTATTGATTGTTAACACAGCAAGTAAATGTGGTTTTACGCCACAATTTTCGGGGCTAGAAAAGCTTTACCAAAAATATAAAGATCATGGATTTCTAATTTTAGGATTTCCTTGTAATCAATTTGGTGGGCAAGACCCTGGTTCTAATGAAGAAATTGAAAGTTTTTGCCAAAAAAACTATGGCGTAACATTTCCGATGTTTGCCAAAGTAGATGTAAAAGGTGCAGAAGCACATGTGCTATTTCGCTATTTAACCAATAATAGCAAAGGTGTTTTAGGTAATGGAATTAAGTGGAATTTCACCAAATTTCTCATTGGAAAAGATGGCACTGTGCTAGATCGATTTGCTCCAACGACAAAACCTGAAGCGTTGGAAGAGGAAATTGAAAAAGCGTTGAAATAGATGATTCAATAAGGCAATCGAAAGATTGCCTTAAATTATTGGTGGTTGAATAATGCAAAATATTTCTCGTGTATTTCTAATTATAAGTTTGGGAGGATTCATTTCTTTTTCATCTGTTTATGCTGAAGACAAGTACGAGCAACTTTTAAAAGCATTAGAAACGCCACAAGCTCAATATGAAGTTCCCAAAGATGATTATAAAATTGATCCTAAATTATATAAAAACGAGTATGAGGTAGATTGGGCATCCCATCCTCAATTTAAGATTACAGCACAAGAATTTAAAGCGTATAAATCGTCAATAAAAGTAAAAATGACGGTGATTGCAAGTACTGGCTATATTGCAGATGCTGTTGTGCTAAAAAGTTCAGGCTCTCAAGTTATAGATAAAAAAGTACTCGATGCTGTAAAACTGGCTCGTTTAAGTAAAATTCCACATGTTGATAAAACCGTTACTTATCAGTTGATACATGATTTTGAAATTAAAAAACCACTGTAAGAACAGTGGTTTTTTAATGCGTATTATTTCGGCTTAAAGAATCGCTTTAAGACGTTTTACGACTTCTTCGCATTGAGCAATATCTGCAACCAATGCAAGACGTACATGATTTTCACCTGGATTTCCTTGCTCTGTATCACGAGATAAATAACGACCAGGTAAAACTTTAATATGCGCTTTTTCCATTAATAATTTAGCAAAAGTTTCATCATTATCTACTTTTAACCAATAGTAGAAACCTGCATCTGGTTTTAGTAATGGAAGTAAATGGCCTAACTCATTTTGGAATAATTCAAATTTCGCACGGTAAAGTTTACGGTTTTCTTCTACGTGTGCTTCATCATCCCAAGCAGCAATAGAAGCAAGTTGATGTTGTACAGGCATTGCAGCACCGTGATAAGTACGATATTGCAAATATGGTTTAAGTAGGTTTGTATCACCTGCAACAAAACCTGAACGCATACCCGGTAAGTTTGAGCGCTTAGAAAGTGAATGGAAAACCACGCAATTTTTGTAGTCATCACGTCCTATTTCAGCACAAACTTCAAGTAATCCAACAGGTGCTTCGTCAAACCAAAGTTCTGAATAACATTCGTCAGATGCAATGACAAAGTTATATTTATCTGAAAGTGCAATTAGCTTTTTCAACTGTTCTTTTGAAAGAACAGTACCTGTCGGATTTCCCGGTGTGCATACAAAAAGAAGCGCTGTTTTTTCCCAAACTTCGACAGGAACGGCATCAAAATCGCCTAAATAATTATTTTCTTCTGTGCAATTGATGAAGTAAGGCTTTGCGCCTGCAAGTAATGTTGCACCTTCATAAATTTGATAAAACGGATTAGGCATAACCACATAAGGTGCATCTTCACGTTTTACTAAAGCTTGAACAAAAGAAAAAATAGCTTCACGAGTTCCAGAAACAGGGAGTACGTGAGTTTCTGCGCTAATGCTATTGAGTTTAAAACGACGTGTTAACCATTGTGCAATACTTTCACGTAATTCAGGTAAGCCTTTGCTATTTGGATAGGTAGAAAGGTGGTGGAAATTATCAATGATTGCTTGTTTTACAAATTCTGGTGCAGGGTGTTTTGGTTCACCAATAGACAGAGGAATTAACGGTAAATCGGCAGTTTTTACATCCTGAAAAAGTTTATTTAATTTTTCAAATGGATAAGGGTGTAATAAAGACAAACTAGAGTTCATGGAGCGAATACCGATTAAATTAATGTTGTATACAAACTTGATGAGAAGCTTCGTCTAGTGCTGCTTTAAGTTGTGCAGCAAAAGTTTGAGATTCTTCATCTGTCATTGGGATGCTATCTTTTTTGGTCACATAGAAAATATCTTCCGCACGTTCACCAAGGGTCGCAATTTTTGCAGAATGAATATCTAAGCCTTGCATCATAAATAGACCACCAACTTTAGCGAGTAAACCTGGATGATCGAGTGTCGCAATTTCAACCATGTTCTGGTTAAGCGCTTCATTGAAAGTAATTTCGACTTTATTTTCAATGTCAAAGTGACGTAATTGGCGTGGAATTCGACGTTGCATTAAACCAGGGTATTTATCTGACTGGCTAAGTGCTTTAACCAATGCCTCTACCACTGTTTCTTCACGCTCAGGGTCTGTAAGTAATGTGCCAAAGCGGTCAAGCACTACATAAGTATCTAAGCTGAATGCTGTACTTGCTGTAATAATACGGGCATCTTGAACATCCAAATTCATGCGGTCTAAAATTGCCACCGTTGTTGCAAAAAGATTGGGTTGATCTTGCGTGTAAATAAAGATTTGCACAGCATCTTGTGCATATTTACGGTGCGCACGCATTAATACAAGTGGTGATGCGTTATCGCCATGTTGTAAAATTGCACGTGTATGCCATGCAATTTCATCGGCAGATTCTTTTAGGAAATATTCATCGCCCAATTCTTGCCAAACTTTTTCAACATCAAACAATGAAAAGTCATTGACTAATAATTCACTTGCTTCAAATTTGGTGTCTTCAATAAGCATTTGATAATCGACAGGGCGACCTAAACCTGAGCGAATAACATCACGTGCGTGAGTATAAAGTTGACGCATGAGCGAGGCACGCCATGTGTTCCAAAGCGTAGGATTTGTTGCGTTAATATCGGCAACAGTGAGCACATATAAATAATCTAAGTGCTCCATATCTCCCATTTTTTCAGCGAAAAGTTTTACGATGTCAGGGTCGGAAATATCACGCTTTTGTGCTGTAACAGACATGCCTAAATGGTTTTTCACCAACCAAGCCACTAAATTACATTCACGTTCTGTTAAGCCATGTGCTCGGCAGAATGAAATGGCATCGGATGCACCAAGTTCACTATGGTCACCACCTCGACCTTTTGCAATGTCGTGGAAAATGGCGGCAAGATAAACAATGTCACGTCTTGCAAGGCGTTGGAAAACAGAGCTTACAACAGGAAAGTCTTTTGTAAATTCAGGATCTTTAAAACGATTTAAGTTACGTAATAATAATAATGTGTGCGCATCTACCGTATAAATATGGAACAGGTCATATTGCATAAGTCCCATAATTTGCCCAAATGCAGGAATATAATTACCTAAAACGCCGTAACGTTTCATTGCATTCATTGTTTCGTATAAACGATCTGGAGATCGGATAATTGACATAAACAATGCTTGGTGTGCAGGATTATCTCGGAAATTTTGATCGATATATTTAGATGAAAGCGTAAGTAATCTTAACGTTCGTGCTCGAATTCCTTCAATATTTGGTCGATTTGCCAATAAATAGAAAATTTCTAAAATTGCACTTGGGTTTTCAGAGAAAACTTTATGATGCTGAACTGCTAATTTGCCATCTACAATTTTGAAGTTTTCGTTAATTTCTTCAATTTTGCGTTCGTAATCTGGCAAGCGAGGAGTAATAACAGATTCGTTAAAATAAGCTAAAAGTATTTCATTGAGCGTTGTAACTTGCTGCGCTGTTCTGTAGTAGCGTTTCATGAATTGTTCAATAGGATAATTTGCCGATTGATCTTCTGCACGCTCATAGCCAAATATTGCTGCAATATCACGTTGATAATCAAACAATAAACGGTTTTCATCTCGTTTGGTCATTAGGTGTAAATAATGACGGATTTCCCAAAGGAAACATTCAGCTTCTTCTAAAACACTGAGTTCAAATTCTGAAATAAAACCTAAATGCACCAAGTCGTAAATACGATTTACACGGAAATGGCGTTTTGCAATCCAACCAATTTGGTTAATATCACGAATACCGCCAGGGGCATTTTTAATATCGGGTTCTAAATTGCTTTCTGTATGGTTATGTTGAGCATAGCGTTTTGCTTGCTCTTCCATTTTGGCATCAAAAAAGGTTTTATCTGTCCAAGACTGCGAAACAATGCGTCGTGGCCATTTTGCTAATTGTGCATTTCCTGTAATGAGGCGTGCTTCAATAAGCGCAGTTGCAACGGTTAAGTCATTTGTTGCTTGAGTTACGCAATCTTGAATGGTACGAACGCTAATAGCTGGTTTAAAATTTCCGACATCCCATAAAGATGAAATAAACGTCGAAATAAGTTGTTCTTGTTCTGTTGAAATTTCTTGTTCAGATAGAATCATGATGTCGACATCTGAATACGGCAACATTTCACGACGTCCATAACCACCTACAGCAAATAAGCCTAAGTTAGTGGTTTGAAGTTCGGCATGTTGCCATAAAAATTTCAGTGCTTCATCAATTAAGTTAGAACGCGCAAGAATAACCTCGCGGATAGACTGTCCTTGATCAAAATACGCTTGAAGCTGATTTTCCACGTCTGAACGCCATTGATTAATCGCTTTAATATCGTGGTTGCTTTTAACGTAATTTTCTAAAGGTAAAGTATTGATCATGAACAGTATCCTTTGTTGTATCTCTAACTTAATTTTTGTTTACAGTGACTAAACTTGCTGTGGTTTTTGCAAGTTCACGTGCTTGATCTGTAGATTCTGCACGAGCTGTTGCAACACCCATACGACGACGTTTAAAGCCTTCTGGTTTGCCAAATAATCTTAAGTCTGTATTAGGATTTGATAAAGCAAGATTTAAGCCAGAAAAAGACAAATTGTGGTCATCAACACCTGCATAAATTACAGAACTTGCTGCGGCACTATGTCGAGCAGTATTTACAGGTAAACCTAAAATGGCACGAGCATGTAATTCAAATTCGCTTTGGAATTGTGAAGCAAGCGTAACTAAGCCTGTATCATGCGGGCGAGGAGATACTTCACTAAACCATACTTTTTCTGCTTTTACAAACAGCTCAACGCCAAAAATCCCGCATCCACCAAGGGCTGCAGTCACTTTATGTGCAATGCGTTTTGCTTCTTCTAAAGCGGCAGGCGTCATGGCTTGAGGCTGCCAGCTTTCTACATAATCGCCTGAATCTTGAAGATGTCCAATTGGGTCGCAGAAAGAAGTCTCAATTGCACCTGTTTCTGGGTTTTTAGAGCGTACTGTTAATAAAGTAATTTCAAAATCGAAATCAATTTGTGATTCAACAATAACCGTACCTTGATTCACTCGACCGCCTGTTTGCGCATATTCCCAAGCAGCATCGACTTCACTAAAGCTTTTTACGCGAGATTGTCCTTTACCCGAAGATGACATTACAGGCTTAACAAAATTTGGATAACCAATGTCATCACATGCAGCACGGAAAGATTCTAATGTATTGGCAAAACGGTAAGCTGAGGTAGGTAAGCCAAGTTCTTCTGCCGCAAGGCGACGAATTCCTTCACGGTTCATTGTGAGGTTTACAGCTTTTGCTGAAGGAATGACTGTTGCAATATTTTGTTCTTCTACTTCAATAAGAACTTCCGTCGCAATTGCTTCAATTTCAGGAATAATTAAATGGGGTTTTACTTGATTGATGAGTTTTTTTAATTCTTCGGCATCTGCCATATTAATTGTATAAGCATGATGTGCGACTTGCATTGCAGGTGCATTGTCATAGCGGTCTGCTGCATGTACTTCTACGCCTAATCGTTGTAGTGAAATCACCACTTCTTTACCCAGTTCACCCGAACCTAAAAGTAAAACTTTAACAGCAGAAGATTGAAGTGGGGTACCAATAGTCACGCTCATGTAAATCATCCATGCTTGATTTTATGGACTTTTAGCATAGCAGAACTAGAACAAGTATTAAGCGCGGATTCACATAAAATAATGATATTGTCTAACAATTTTTTTTATAAGTTTATTAAACAATATCATCTTTAAAATATATGATTTTTTTTAATTCAGAAGCATTTAAAAAGGCATTGGATAATAAGTATAAACCAAGCCATATGCTAAGGCAGCCGTTAGCGTTGCGGGTACAATTTGCTTAAATTTGAAATATAAGCCTGTAAGTACGGTAAAGCCCACAAGCATTGCAAAGCTTTTGTTTGGGGTTTCTAATAGTGGTGGCAATGTTGCAACCACAAGCATTGAGCTAATAGCAGCAATACCAATACTACCTAAGGCAATTTTAATCCAAAGTGAACCACGTTTTTGTGAGCCTTCTTGGCGTTTTTGAATAACGTAAAATGGTCCAAAACGAGAAATAAAGTTCGCAATACCAACAAGAATACCAACAAGAATAATCTCAAGACTCATGATGATCTCCTACAAGTGCTGCATCGGGTTGCTTTAAAATATAATGCTTAAATAAACCAGCTAAAATACCAGATGTAATACCAATAAAAATTGCTGCTGAAAGGTCGATGAAATAACACGAAATTGCAGAAACAATAATGGTGATAGCAACCACAAATGTATGTTTACGTTCAAAAGCTGCCAATAAGAAACTAAGGAATAGTGCAGGTAGTAAGAAATCTAAAGCGGCTTGTAAAAATTGCGGTAAGTTACTGACTTGATCTGCAAATAAACCACCTAAAAAAGAACCTAAAGCCCAAGACATCCAACTAAATAAACTTAAACCCAACATCCAAGATTCAGACCATTCTTGACGACGCTGTGACAGTTTAATCATACCTGAAGCAAAAACTTCATCTGTTAAACCCCAAGACCAAATGGCAGTTTTCTTTAAATTGAGTTTATCTTGAATTAAGTTTTGTAAGGCTGGGCCATATAAAAGATGGCGAATATCTAAGGCAATAACGGTCAGGGCAGTCATCCAAATAGATGTTCCGCTTCCTAAAAGTGCGACAACTAAAAACTGACTTGCACCTGCATACATCGAGCACGACAGAAATAGTGCTTCCCACGCGGTAAAACCAAATTGCGTAGCAGAAACACCAAATGCAAATGAAACAGGAAGATAGGTAAAAATAATGGCTTGGCTATCTTTAGCACCTTGCCAAAATCCTGCGGGTTTTAAAATTGTTGTTTTTCCCAAAGACACAGTACACCTTACAAAGTATTAAACAAATAAATAAATGTAGATTGAGTATTCTAGCCGAATTTACTAGCATAGTGCCTGATTGTTTTAGGTAGCATGCATAAAATGTTGAAGTTTAATGTTCGTTCTTTATTAATAGTTTCTTTGTTGAGCAGTGGGTTCTTATTACAGGCGTGTGGCAATAATGAATCGAAAGATCAAACAGTTGAAATTAAGGCTGCACCTAAGTTAACCAATGATGCAACCACTTATGCACATGCTGCGTGGGAATTTATAAATCAAGTTGATCCACTTATTTATGCAAATAAGGTTGATCAATTAGAAGAACAAGTACGTAAACCTGCACGTAAATTAAGTACAGATTGGCGCATTAATGTAAAAATGACAGATTCTGTGACTGAAGGTAAATATGCTTTATGTCGTAAAGCATTAACCAGTTTAGAGATTTGGGCACGTGAAACGATTGATCAATCAAATGATGTTGCTCAGAAAAAAGCAGATTATGAACGTGATAAAGCGCAGTGTAAGGGTGCAATTGATAATCCTGAACTAGGTAATACAGACCCGAAAAAAATTGGTGTTTAATTTCTGAGTAAATTAATAAAAAGCAGAACATAAGGTTCTGCTTTTTTATTGGCTCTAAATCTGCTTCTATTCATTTAGGTTGAAAGCAATATTTTGAAGTTTTTGGTAATCAATCACTTCTATTTTCTTAAATGAAACTTGAATAATGCCTTCTTTTTCTAAGTTGTGTAACTCTTGATTAATGGTTTGTCTGGAGCATACAAGCATTTGTGCAAGTTGTTCTTGAGATAAATGAATGATGTTATTTTCAATATGTAGTAAATTTCCATATCCACCAAGAATGGTGATTAAGCGCTGCGCAAGTCGTTGATAAATCGTTTGCGTTTGAATAGAAATGAGTTCTAAAAATGCGAAACGTAATTTCTGAGTTGTAAGTTTTGCAATATAAAACCAAAACTGTGAATGTTGTTCTAAAAGCTGAATTAAATCTTGTGCATGAATATGTAAAATAATTGCACTTCTTACTGCAATAGCATCATGTGAACGAGGTTGTTGATCGACCAATGAAATTTCGCCAAACCACATAATAGGTTCAACTATGGCTGCAACGGCTTCTTTTCCCTGAATATTAATATAGCCTAAGCTAACTGTTCCTTCTAAAACAGCATAAATACCATTAAATGTATCGCCTGAAAGAAAAATGTTTTGATCTTTTTTAATATGTAAAAGTTGAGCTTTATCTAAAATAAAGTTTTGAAAAATAGAGGGAAGTTCAGAAAACCATACGTTGTTTTCTAATTGTTTTACATAGAGTGCATCTAACATAAAACGTCCTTTTTCTTATAATTTTAAATGTCGGGTAACCGACAACTTGCTTGTTTATTATCTTATATATTGTAAGAAGAATATAAGCAAGGAGATTGCTATGACTAAATTAGAAAAATTATTAAGCCAATATGCAGCTTATCATTTAGATCGTAAAAACGTATTGACGCATTTTATTGGCATCCCACTTATTGTGTTTGCAATTATTTGTTTAACTGCAAAAGCAGGATTTGTTGTGGCAGGTTTTCCAGTTACATTGGCATTACTATTGATAGTTGTTAGCGTGATTTATTACTTAAGTTTGGATGTGATATTTGGTGTGGTGATGGCTGCAATTTTCGCAATTGCGTACCCATATGCATTAATTATTACAGAAATGTCTATGATGCATTGGCTTACATTTAGCATTGCAACTTTTGTAATAGGGTGGGTTTTTCAGTTCATTGGTCATTTTTATGAAAAGAAAAAACCCGCATTTATGGATGATATTGTAGGTTTAGCAGTAGGGCCATTGTTCGTATTGGCTGAATTGGTTTTCTTAATTGGTTTAAGAAAACCACTTGAAGAAAGAATGTTAGCAGAGGCTAAAAGGTTGCGTTCAGAGATGGATCAAAAATCTATCAAAGTTGTAAATGCAGATTAATATTCTGTATTTATAAATACATTTTATAGAAATAAAAGCTCCGAAATTGGAGCTTTTATTTTGAATATGAAAGATGTTGCAAGATGTCTTAAATAGATTTTAAAAGTAGAAAACATCCAAATAATAAAATGAATATTCCTATATAAAATCGAATGACTTTTAAGGGCGGCATAAGCGTATTTGTCATTGTTGATTTGATTGCATTGCTGCTAAATAGCGAAGGTTCACTTCTTGCCAATTCACAACGTTATAAAAAGCTGCAATATATTCAGGTCTGCGGTTTTGATATTGCAAGTAATAGGCATGTTCCCAAACGTCTAAGCCTAAAATAGGAGTATTGCCATACATGAGAGGCGAGTCTTGATTGGCACTGCTTTCTACAATTAGTTTCTTTTCAGGTGTTACGCTTAGCCAAGCCCAACCACTGCCAAAGCGGCTGATTGCAGCTTTTGTAAAAGCATCTTTAAAATTTTCAAAGCCACCAAGTTCTTGTTTAATTGCAAGTGACACTTGTCCAAAAGGATGACCACCACCATCTGGGCTCATAACTGTCCAAAATAAAGAGTGGTTGGCATGACCACCCGCATTATTAATAACAGTATTTTTTAACTCAGCAGGAACTTCATTTACTTTTGAAACCAACTCTTCAACAGAAAGCTTTTCCCACTCAGTGCCTTCAATTGCTGCATTTATATTATTGATATAAGTTTGATGATGTTTTGTGTGATGAATTTCCATTGTCTTAGTATCTAAATTTGGTTCAAGTGCGTTATATGCGTAAGGCAAAGCGGGTAGAGAATAAGCCATGGATTCATCCTATTTATAGTTTGGTATTTTAGTTGGAATGAGTTTAGGATAATCTTATTGCTGTGTAAACACTAATGATAATTATTATTATTTGGGATTTATTTTTATTTGGGTGTTTTGGTATAGGTAATAAGTTTCAGAGAACAAAAAGCCCCGAATAATCGGGGCTTTTTGTTCAATATACTTTATACATTGAAACGGAAGTGTAAAACGTCACCATCTTGAACGATGTAAGTTTTACCTTCTAAACGCCATTTACCAGCTTCTTTCGCGCCAGCTTCACCGTTGTACTGAACGAAATCATCGTAAGCAATACATTCAGCACGAATAAAGCCTTTTTCGAAATCTGTGTGAATTACACCAGCTGCTTGAGGTGCTGTAGCACCTACTTTAACAGTCCAGGCGCGAACTTCTTGTACGCCTGCTGTGAAGTAAGTTTGCAGACCTAAAAGTGAATAACCCGCACGAATAACTACGTTAAGACCAGGTTCTTCCATGCCCATTGCTTCTAAAAATTCAGCACGATCTTCATCTTCAAGTAGAGAAATTTCTGCTTCAATTTGGTTGCAAAGTGGAACAACAATCGCATTTTCTTCAGCAGCTAATTTTTTAACAGCTTCTAAATGAGGGTTGTTTTCGAAACCATCTTCAGCAACGTTAGCAATGTACATTGTTGGTTTCAAAGTCATTAAACCAAAACCACGTACAAGTTTACGTTCGTCATCATCAAGGTCAGCTGCACGAGCAGGTTTGCCTTCATCTAATAATGGAAGAATTTTGTCTAAAACGGCTTTGGTTGCAACAGCTTCTTTGTCGCCACTTTTTGCAGATTTAGCTAAACGAGTGACTGCTTTAGTTACTGTTTCTAAGTCTGCAAGTGCAAGTTCAGTGTTAATAGTTGCAATATCATCTAATGGATCAATTTTACCATTTACGTGAATTACGTTTTCGTCTTCAAAACAACGAACTACGTGTGCAATTGCATCTGTTTCACGAATGTTAGCAAGGAATTGGTTACCCAAGCCTTCGCCTTTAGATGCACCAGCAACTAAACCTGCGATATCCACAAATTCCATTGTTGTTGGAAGTACACGTTGTGGATTTACAATTGCAGAAAGTTTGTCTAAACGTGGATCTGGAACAGGAACGATACCTGTGTTTGGTTCAATAGTACAGAATGGGAAGTTTTCTGCAGCAATAGCAGCTTTAGTCAATGCATTGAAAAGAGTAGATTTACCAACGTTCGGCAAGCCGACAATACCGCAATTAAAACCCATGAAATGACTCACAAAGTGTTATATAAAAATTGTGAATGATTTTACATGAAAGCCATGACAAAGTCAGGTCATGGCTAGTCGCTTTTTTGCAAAGTGTGATGAATAAAGACTTTTATATTTTCCGTTTATCTAAAAGCAAGAAAATGATTTACCTTTAAATGAGTTCATATTTTTAATTTATATAAATTGAGGTTTGATGAAGTGGTAATCGCCAATACAAATTATTTGGACATTGTATTTTATCAAGGCTATGTCTAAAGTAGTGAACATAAGAACAAGTTGTATTTTATGATTACGGAGAATTTATGCGAACTTTGTACCAGTTTCCTTTATCACATTTTTGTGAAAAAGCACGTTGGATGCTTGATCATAAAGAACTGGAATATGTGGCGCATAATTTAGTCCCAATTGTGCATCGTGCATTTGCAAAATTAAAAACAGGGCAATATAAACTGCCTATTTTGCATGATCAGGAACGATGGATTGCAGACAGTACAGAAATTGCTTTGTATTTAGATGAGATATACCCAGAAAGAACGTTATTACGTGCAGAAAAATTACAACGAACTGAAGCTTTAGAAATTAATGATTTAGCAAATGAGTTGGGTCGTCATGTTCGCCGTTGGACAATGGCGCATGCATTATCCAAAGATGAAGAATCTTTGGATCTTTTAATTGGTGAAAAAGGCTATTTACGTCAATTTGAAAAATATTCAAAACCCATTATGAAAAGCTTAGTTTCCAAAGGTTTAAAGTTAGATGAAGCAGAAATACAAGCTTCAAAACTTAAAATGGATGATTTGGTAAATACCTTAAATCAAAAACTAATTGATCAACAAGGGCGCTATTTTGTCGGAGATCGTTTAGGTTTAGCCGATATTGCAGTTTGTTCAATGCTTGCACCAATTTTAGAAATTGAAGCGACGCCTTGGGAAAAAGAATATGGTGAAATATCATCTGAAGAGTTTAGGGAATTTAAAGCAACTTTAACCGATATGCCCTTGGGGCAATATGTGCTTCGAATTTATCAAACTGAACGTAACGCTCGTGTAGATTGGCGAGGTGTTTAAAATTTTTAAAGTCTTCAAAGCTTCATAATTCATTCTTAGAATAATTCCGTATTTTTGAAAAAAGGTACGGATTTTTTTATAAATATAGTTTAATGGTTAAAAAAAATACGCTGAATAGTAATTTAAATGAAAAGTTTTTCAATTAACTGTGTTATACCTAATGTCAATCTTATCGAATTGTGCAAAACATAAAAAATAACAGGAGGATATGATGGAATTAGATCGTTACGATAAGCATATATTGGAAATTTTAACCAATGAAGATGTCAATCTAAATGAACTGTCTGAGCGTATTAATCTATCTGTCAGCTCGGTACATAGACGTATTAAAAATTTAATAGATACTAAAGTTATTTCAGGTTTAAAACGTGATATTAACTACCAAAAATTAGGTTTTAGTTTACATGTTTTACTACAAGTTTCGCTCAGTAAACATGACACAGATACTTTTGCAAAATTCTTAGAAGAACTTGAAAGTATTCCTGAAGTAATTAATGCCTTTTTAGTGACGGGGCAATCGGCAGATTTTATTGTCGAAGTGATTGCAAAAGACATGGAAAATTATAGTGAAGTGTTGCTGCGTAGAATTGGAAAAATAGAACACGTTGTTGCGCTACATTCGAGCTTTGTGATTAAAGAATATAACGTATTTAATTGTAGTGGATTACTCAGTGGAGTTTAGCTTTGGCTAAATTTCATTGTTAAATTCAGGTAACATCTAATAGATGAAATTCTTTATTAGATTTTTCTGTATAGGTATTTTAATTGCCTTCTTGTGGATAGGGCTAGATGCTTTTTATGTCCACTTTAAAGTGCCGTATATATATTCAAAATATTTAGATTTACTTTGGTATGCGTTGACGTATTTATTATGGCTGTGGGGAAGTTTAGTATTATTTAAACAGCATATAACAATCAAAAAATATGGATTTAGACTATTCACTGCTTTTATTCTTTGGGCGATTACTTTGCCAATTTATTTGGTTATCACATTGAGTTTTCATGTTGCTATGGGATGGCCACTATAAAATATTGAAAGTATTATTACATTTTAAAAAGCATAAAAAACGCACCTTAAGGTGCGTTTTTTTACTGGAAGAGTTTATGCATCTAATTCTGCAAGAACTTCATCAGAGAATTCAACGTTTGTATAAACGTTTTGAACATCATCAAGATCTTCAAACATATCAATCATTTTTAAGATTTTTTTCGCTTGTTCGATATCTGTGATTTCAGCTTTTGTAGAAGGGCTCATTACCACTTCTGCATTGTCTGATTTAAGACCCGCAGCAGATAAAGCATCTTGTACATCACCAAACGCTTCAGGTGTTGTAATGACTAAGATTTGATCTTCATCAACTTCAATGTCTTCTGCGCCAGCTTCTAATGCAACTTCCATGATTTGATCTTCCAAAGAAACATCTTCAAAAGTAATCTCGCCACGTTTTGTGAATAAGAATGCAACAGAACCGTTAGTACCTAAGTTACCATCAGTTTTAGAGAAGCAGTGACGAACATCTGGAACAGTACGGTTTAGGTTGTCTGTCATTGTTTCAACAATAACTGCGACACCACCAACACCGTAACCTTCGTAAGTTACTTCTTTTAAATCGTCGTTGTCATCGCCACCAGCACCGCGTTGAATAGCACGGTTAATGACATCACGTGTCATATTTACAGACAATGCTTTTTCCACAACAGCACGTAGACGAGGGTTACTTCCTGCATCTGGGCCGCCGAGTTTTGCAGCAGTTGTTAATTCACGGATGTATTTGGTAAAAAGTTTACCTCGGCTAGCATCTTGTTTTGCTTTACGATGCTTAATATTGGCCCACTTGGAATGACCCGCCATGCGAAATGCTCCTTGTAGATTGGCTGTATGCCGATCGAATTGTGCAAATTCTACCATAAGCCGTTTTTTCGGATAAAGAGTTTAAAATCAAGATTTGTTCAGTTTGGTTAAACTTTTTTTTGAAATATGTGCCTTTGTAACAAAATAGAAAATATCAAAGGTTATTTTTAGATTTAAAGCATTTAAAAATACAAAATTAAAAAGGGATATAAACGTTATATCCCTTATTTATTATTTAGCTTCTGGAATAACGATATCTAAACCGACGTTATCTTTATAAAGCTGTTTTAGTAGCGCCAAATCGTGATTGATTTCTGTGGGATAAATTTTTCCTAAAATACCGCCACGTTTATTTTTAGAATCTGCATACATTAAAACAATTGGAACATTTGCAGCTTTTGCAATATGCCAAAAACCTGTGCGAATAGGACGACGTTCTTCACCATTTTTCGCACGTGTTGCTTCAGGTGCAATGACTAAGTTGAACTTATCATTTTTTTCAAAAAGCTCAACCATTTGAGACACGATATCTTTACTAGATTTACGGTCTACAGGAATACCACCAACAGCATCTAAAAGTGGCTTAAAAGGCCCTTTGAATAATTCTTTTTTTATTAGAGTGTGAATTTTCAAATCGTAAATTTGGAATAGTGCAATAGAAAGTACAGCATCCATCATAGACGTATGTTCAAAGCCGACAATAACTTGTTTATCTTCAAGTACATTTTCTTCAACTTTGTATGTCCAACCTGATACTTTGAAAGCAGCATCACCAATAAATTTTTTAAGCATAATAGGGAAATAACACATAAATTTAACATGCCTAATTTCTACTTATTATTAAAAACAGTCAACATTAAATTTATAAAAGGTGCTTAGATTGATTTAAAAATAAGGGTTAAGGAAAGGTTGGAATGTGATTTTTTATGAAGAAAATTATAATTAAGATAATTAAAATATTGTTTGATAAGAAATAAATATTAAAAAATATTGGTTTAATACTATCCAAAATTAGAAATAGTTATTAGACTTTCGTCGCAAATTAAAACTCTTGGTTATTTATCTTAAATTAGACTTTGGAGTCGCAGATGACATATTTTTCACTATTTATTATGGTAATGTTTTCTATAGTGGTGCTATGGTCTGTTGTTGAATTTACTCTACAGCGTAAGAAAGAAGAATTTTTAGATTCTAAAGAGATTTAATTCTATTAGGCTTCTTTGTTTTTTAACATATTGATGTTACTCGTGATTTTTTCTCTGTAAATGGATTTTTCACTTATTCAATTTTTTTAATAATTATATTTCGAAAATAGGTGTTTAAAAAAAATACAAATCATTTAAATTCATAGCTTTATTATTGTTCTATTAATATTCACTTGTTTTCTAAATTACTTGTATTTTACTTGGTTAGTATTCTTGGCGATTGAACTTATTGTATCAATAAACTCAATATATAGGGCCTATAGCTCAGTTGGTTAGAGCAGCGGACTCATAATTCTAAAAGCACATAAAAGAATAACAATACATCGCAATATTTCACTTTTAATCACAACACAAGCCGCATTTAAGATATTGAAATTGCAACATTTGACAATATTTTGCAATCATTGGTAATTTACCATCATATTTCTGTAGCCTACTATGCGCCTACTTAAAAATAGATTTATTCATTTATTCTAATACAGAAGTTTAATGTTGTTTGATGATCAAATTTTTCTTTCGCCTTTCATGACGTATGATCAAATAATTTGTTTTGAAAAAATTTAAATCCATGAAAATACTAGAACTTATAATCTTTAGCGGGAAAGAAATGGGTCATCGATGTATGTTGGTTTAAGCTCAGATGGAATGCATAAAATTATTAGAAAATAACCTCAGCATTAGAAATTTTAATAGTCAAGTCAATGATATTTAGTCGCATTCTAGTTGTCTTAGGCAAATTTACAGACTTAGATCGATGTTATATCTAATTTACTATTTAAAATTTTTAGCTTGGGCAGGTTCTATAAAAAATATGTAATAAAGTATGTAAATTACAAAAAAAGATAAGATAAAAAACAACTAATTATTAATTTTATTAAATAAATTATTTAATAAATGTTGAATAATTAAGTGAAATTTGATATTTTTTTGCACAAAATCTAACCATAAATTAACATTATGTTTACTAAAAAATTACTGTGCAAAAGTATTCTTTTGGCTTTGGGGAGCAGTGCTATTTCTGCAAATATTCATGCAGAAAGATTTGATCCTGCTGTAGATGGGCTTATACAAAATCAACAGCGCCAAGCAGAATTAGAAAAAATTATTCAACCTTCAGCTGATGTGAATTTAGATGCTGCACGTCAAAAAGAAAACTTGAAACTTCATGAAATAAAAGAAGAAAACTGTTTCGATATTAATGAAGTAAAACTTAATGGAGAAATGAGTGAAAAGTTTAGCAAATACTTAACGCAAGCTTTAAAAGAACTCGAATTTAAGTCAGGCATGTGTATGGGTGAGCAAGCCATTAATTTGCTGATGACCAAAACACAAAACATTATTATTGGTCGTGGCTATACCACAACACGTATATTGGCAGCCCCACAAAACTTAAGTACAGGTACTTTAGAACTTACGGTTATTCCTGGTTTAGTTCGAGAAATCAAACTTGATTTAAGCGATGAAGCGAATACCCGAGCAGGGCGAATTCAATATGCGAAGAACATCTTCCCAATTAAAAATGGCGATGTACTGAATCTACGAGACTTAGAACAAGGCTTAGAAAACTTAAAACGTGTACCAACGGCAGAGGCTGACATTCAAATTGTCCCTGCGGATGCACCGAATCAAAGTGATGTCATCGTTAAGTGGAAACAAAGAAAAATACCCATTCGTGTGACTTTAAGTGCGGACGATGCAGGTAGCCGTCAAACAGGCAAATACCAAGGTAACATTACTGTTTCTTTAGACAATCCATTATTTCGAAGTGACCTTTTCTATATTACGGTTGGGCGTAACTTAGCAGATCAACAAGAAATCACGGATAAAAATGGTACGACGGTAAAAAGTGGTACCAATAACTATGCACTGCATTATTCAGTTCCTTATAAAAACTGGCTCATTAGTGCCAATGCTAGCCAATACAATTACGACCAAGCCGTTGCAGGTGCGAATAACGTCTATAACTACAACGGTGAAAGTAAAACACAAGATTTAGGTGTAACACGCTTGTTATACCGAGATGCGAAAAGAAAAACTTCAGCAAGCTTTAAAGGTTGGCATCGAGAATCAAAAAGCTTTATTGACGATGCAGAGATGACGATTCAAAGACGCGATGTTTCAGGTTGGCAATTCAATATAGATCATCGTGAATATATCAAATCATCGGTACTCGATTTGAGTTTGGGTTATAAGCGTGGCACTGGTGCTTTTAGTGCTTTACGTGCTCCAGAAGAACTCTTCGATGAAGGGACTTCGCGCATGAAGATTTGGACATTAGATGCCAGTTTAAATGTGCCATTTCAATTTGAAAAACAAAACTATAACTACTCAAGTTCAATCAGAGCGCAGTACAACGACACACCATTAACCATGCAAGATCGTATGTCAATTGGTGGACGTTATACGGTACGTGGCTTTGATGGGAACATGACCTTAGCTGCTGACCGTGGTTATTACTGGCGTAATGATTTAGCCATGTCAATTTTGCCAGCACACCAATTTTACATGGCCTTAGATGCAGGACATGTCGATGGACAGTCTGCCGATCAGCTTTTGGGTAAAACCTTAGTGGGTGGTGCAATGGGCTTTCGAGGTCAAGTGAAGATGGGTGGCACATTTTACTATGACGTGTTTGCAGGTAAGCCGATTAAGAAGCCAGATTACTTCCAAAATTACGACATGAACTATGGTTTTAGTGTGAATTACTCATTTTGATTGAAAGAAAATCAAAAACATAACTTAAAAAGTAATTCAAAAATTTAGAAATTTAAAAGATTAAAGAATGGGTATTTGAACAATGAATAAGAACTTTTATAAAACGATTTTTAGTAAAACACGTGGTGAAATGATTGTTGTTGCAGAGAATGTATCTGCAGAAGGACAAACGAGTAATCAACGCACCACGCAGTTAGAGATAGACACCGAATCTACAGCTGAAAAAAGTTTAGGCTTAAAAGTTCTCTCATTCTCCATCATGCTTATGACCGGTGTTGCAAGCATTGGTATTACTACAGATTTAGCACAAGCCAATGTCGTTGCAGATCCAAATGCAGCTGGAAATCAAAGACCGACAATCATCAATAGTGCCAATGGTACAACTCAAGTAAATATTCAAACGCCAAGCCAAGCAGGCGTTTCAATGAACCACTACCAACAATTTGATGTGAATAAAAATGGGGTGATTCTTAATAACAGTCGTCAAAACACACAGACCCAACTTGCAGGACATATTCAAGGCAACCCTTGGCTTGCAGGCGGTGAAGCCAAAGTAATTGTGAATCAGGTTAACTCAAGCAATGCCAGTCACCTCAATGGCTATATTGAAGTGGGTGGACGTAAAGCCGATGTGATTATTGCCAACCCAGTTGGGATTAATGTAGATGGTGGTGGATTTATTAACGCAGGTGGTGTGACCTTAACTACAGCGAATCCACTATTGAATAATGGTGCAGTTACAGGCTTTCAAGTTCGAGATGGTTTAATCAACATTACAGGACAAGGCTTAGATACCAGTACAGCAGACTACACACGATTACTTAGCCATGCTGCACAAATTAATGCAGGGATATGGGCAAAAGACTTGCAAATAGTCACAGGTCAAAATGACATTGATGCAGAAAATAATATTAAACATGCTGGTACAACAAGTGGCAGTACAACACCCAAATTTGCCATAGATACAGGCAGCTTAGGGGGAATGTACGCAGGCAAAATCAGTCTGATTAGTACAGACAAAGGTGTGGGTATTAATAATGCAGGGCAAATCTTTGCATCTGCTGGCAGTATTAAAATAAGTGCTGATGGGCAACTACAAAACAGTGCTCAGATTGTTGCTGAACAAAAAACAAGTTCTACTCCAGCTCAACTCGAACTTCAAGTTAAAGACTTGAATAATACAGGTGAGCTATTGAGTTTAGGTGATCAGCGCATTCAAGCTGAAAAAATTAACAACACAGGTTTGATCAATAGCCAAGGCTTAACTCGTATTGATGCAAGTCAAAGTATTCAAAACATAGGAACAGGTCAAATCTACGGTGATCATATTGCGCTACAAACAGCTTATTTATTGAATGCAGAACAACAAACAAACGAAGGCATGAAAGCGGGGACGATTGCAGCACGACAACGCTTAGATTTGGCTGGTGGAAAAATTGAAAATAGAGAGCAGGCCTTAATTGCCAGTGAGGGAACACTTGTAGTTGGGGGACAACTAAATGACCAACATCAGGCGGAAGGTTCGGCAACTGCATTAGATAATGCTAGTGCACGAATACAGTCTGTGGGTGACATGTATTTGGGTGTCGATACATTGACCAATAGAAATTTGCATTTCAGTTCAAGTGTTAAAGAGATTCCTGGAACACGTAAAGATATTACAGCCTATCAAGGTGATGGTAGTTCAGAGATTTTAGATTCATCACACGTGACGGGTTGGGGGGCTCAACAAAGAGTATATTTAGATGGTCGAGAATTTGAAGACTATACTCGTTATATTTATAACCAACATGAGACTAAGCATTACGTGGATTCGAGTGCACCTGCTGAAATTATATCAGGTGGTGAGCTTACGATTAAAGGCGACAGCCTAACCAATGACAAGAGTCAGATCTTAGCGGCTAAAGGCATCAATATTGAACAAAATGAAGTGAATAATATTGATGCAGAGGGTGAGCATCGTGTGATTAAAACGGGGACATCACAGTATCATTATGTTGGCTGGAATACATTAGGGACGAGTAAGCGTAGTAAATGGAATAGTATTAAGGCCTACAATCCTGCTGACGTTGTGACTCCTATTAAACTTGATGTGGTGAAGTAC